>JAEZBA010000034.1 GCA_023430245.1 Pseudomonadota bacterium | reverse complement strand
CGAACTGGCATTTCGTGCTCGACGAGATCGTCGCCGAAGGCAATAAAGTCGCGGTGCGCTGGACGGGGAAGGGTACGCATGTCGCCTCCTTCGCCGGCGAGGCGCCGACGAACAGGCCGATCAACCTGCACGGCATCTCGATCTATTACCTGAAAGACGGCCGGATCTACGCCGACAAGGTGATCGTCGACAATCTCGCCTTCCTGCGCGAGCTGGGGGCCATGCCGGATTTCCAAATGGTGCAGAGCAAGACTTAGGCGGCCGGTTTGCGCAGTGGTTTCGCCACGCATGTGGATCGTTCCCGGCATCGTGACGTGACGATTGCTTGCACATACGCGCAGCCGGATAGCCCAATCAGAAAACGCCAAACATCCAGAGAGGAAAAGTCATGCAATACAGCATCTATACCGGAAGCGAGACGGCCTTCGCGCCGAATTCGGTGATCGTGTCCGGTCCGAGCGAGATGGTCCTGATCGACGCCCAGTTCCTGATCAGCGATGCTGAAAAGCTCGTCGCCCAGCTGAGAGACACGCAGCGAAAGCTGACCAAAGTGCTCATCACCCATGCACATCCGGATCATGTCTGGGGCTTGGGGACCGTGCTCGACGCGTTTCCTGGCGTGAAGGCTTATGCCCGCGAGGGCGTCATCAAGGAGATCCATCGCGACTTCCTCGCCAAGCGTATCCGCTGGCAGACGCAATATCCTGGCGATATTCCCGCAACGCTGCCCAAGATCGAGAAGCTCGAAGGCCCTCTCACGGTCGACGGCGAGAAAATCGAGTGGCACGACCTGCCTCCGGCGGAAACGGAGTGCGCGACCGCCTTTTACGTGCCGACGATGGATCTCGCGATAACCGGCGACCTGATTTTCAACAAGGTGCACATGTATCTGGCGGACCTGAACGATCCTCAGTCATGGATCGTTGCGATCAATTCAATGGAAGACCGGTTCGGCCGCGCCGCCACCGTGGTGCCGGGGCATGGCGTGACGAGCAATGCGTCACTGTATGACGAGAACAGGGAGTATCTGCGCTATTACGATCAGGTGGCCGAGCCGTTCGTCCCGCGTGCGACGATCGTTGATGCGATGATGGCGCGCTTCCCGCATCATGCCCAGCCGATCATCCTCGCGCTTGAAATCGGGCCGGCGATCACCGATCCGGCGATGATCCAGCGGTTCTTTCCCGCTCCGCAATAGGCACTCATGTCTGGCGCGCGGGAAAGTCCATCCGGCGTCGCCCGGGCTCGGCTATGGCGCGCAGGGCGCCGGCAGCGACATTCCGCCGAACGGGACGCTGATCTTCGACGTGGAGCTGGTTGCGGTGAAGTGAGCGGGTGGCGCATACCGCGCGACGCCTACAATGGCCGCGCCTTCACATTCGCCTTTTTTGCCGCCGCCAGCAGCCGCGCGTCGGCAGTCACAAGCGTTGCCGCTTCGCGTTCGGCCAGGGCCAGATAAAAGCAGTCGTAGATTGGGTGACGCAGGTCGATGGCAAAACGGAGGGCAGCGCCGGCCAGCTCTTCCGTCGGGACAAGGCGCGAAAAATGCGCCATGGCGACTTTGAGCATGTCGCCTGCATCAACAGCGGCTGTATCGCCGCGTCTGTGCGCCTTCCAGACTGCGTTGCCGATTTCCGCCGCGACAAGCGATGGCGCTATCAGATCCGGCTCTGCGCTTCTCAATGCTGCGGCTCTGTCGGAGTCAGGCTCCGGCAGGACCCACTTGGACGCGACGCTGGCGTCGATGACGTGTGTCAACGGTAACGCTCGTCATTGTCTCGCCACTCGCGAATATCGGCGGTCGAGTCGCCGGACACCTTGCCGATCTTCTCGCGGATGGCGTCCGCTGCGGCCCAGGCCTCTTCCTTGCTGGGCTTTGCGGCCGCCGCCAGCGCTTCGCGGGCGATCTCATTCACCGACTTGCCCGCGGCCTTCGCCTTCGCCTTGAGGCGATCCGCAATTGCTTGGTCGATGTTGCGCACCAAAATGTCCACCATCGCCGCGCTCCCGGTGATATCATGTTGATATCAACATGGTGCCAGCCGGCGGCGTTGTCAATTGCGCCCGACATCATCCCGACACAAGCCGCGGACAGAAGACGGCGCCCGGCCTTGTCCGCGCGTATTGCGCTTCGCCTGTAGCGGGTTACAAGACGCCGGTATCGATCAGGGAGAAAGACCGATGCGCGCCTTTTCACGACGTCACCTGATGGCTGCCTGCGCCGCCATCGAAACTGTAAGCATCGTGTCCACAGGAATTCTGAGCATGACGGAAGACGCCTCCGCCCAGTCGGGCAAGCCGGTCACTACCTCGTCCGGTCTGCAGATGATCGATACCCAGGCCGGCACCGGCGCCTCCCCGAAAGCGGGGCAGACCGCGGTGGTGCATTACACCGGATACCTCAACGACAACGGCAAAAAGGGCAAGAAATTCGATTCGTCGGTCGATCGCGGCTCGCCGTTCGAATTTCCGGTCGGGCAAGGCCGGGTGATCAAGGGCTGGGACGAGGGCGTCGCCTCGATGAAGGTCGGCGGCAAGCGCACGCTGATCATCCCACCGGATCTCGGCTATGGGGCGCGTGGCGCCGGCGGCGTCATCCCGCCGAACGCGACGCTGATCTTCGACGTCGAATTGCTCGGCGTGAAATAAGGCCTGATTTGTCGGGCGGGTTAACGCCGAAGAGCACAACCCGCCCGGTCGCGCTATTTATGCATCTGCTTCAGCGTCTGCGCGTTCGGGCAGAATTCCGTGTAGCTGTTCGCCGCGCGGCCGTGCCCGATCTCATCGGCGCAATGCATCTTGGCGACGCAGGAGGCGCAGTTGCGCTCCAGTTCGCGGGTCATCGATTGCGAGAGCTTGCTCGCATCGACGCCGGTCACATCCAGCATGTGGGGGAGCAGTTCGGTTGAGCCGGGCTCGCGTCCCACCAGCCAGCGCAGATCTTCGGGGCGTCCTCGCACATGCGCGCGCATCCGCTCCATCTCTTCGCCACGGGCGTGTTCAAGAAACTCGAGGTCGCGCTGATATGGGCTGGGGCTCAGCCACTCGCGGAGTTTCTGCACGATCGGCCATTGCGCCTGAACGGATGACATGGGTTTTCCTTCCGTATTCGATATCGGAAGGAAGTCTGTCAGGACCGCTTGGAGGCGCCTTGATCCGGATCAACGGCCGGTGTCCGGCTAACGCGCCGAATCAGACTCGACCACGCCCGGCTTGACCTGATGCGGTACCGGTTCCTCGGCCGGGATCTGCTGAGGCATTTCGCCAGCGGGCGCCACGTTCTCCCCATCCGGCACGCTGGCGCCGGTTTGCGGGGCTGGTTGCGGCGCCGCAGGTTCGGCCGGTGCCGCTGCGCCGGTCGTTTCCTCTTGTGCGGAAGGTGCCGACGCCATGATGTCGCCATCCGTCGCGGCTGGACGCCCGAGCCCGTACACGGTGATGCCGACGATCAGCATGCAGGCGAACGCCACGGTCGCGATCTGCAAGCCGCTGGCGCGACCCTCCGACAATTGCAGTTGCGGATCGGCCTGCGCCGGTTCGGGATTCAGGGGCCGCTCGCGGATGGGCTCTCCAACATGGTGCTCGGGTCGACTCATGTCGCACTCCTCTGTCGGCTAGACAACAGGATCGCCGGGAGCC
>JAEZBA010000643.1 GCA_023430245.1 Pseudomonadota bacterium | reverse complement strand
TTGTGAACCAGATCAGAAACGTCAGGGAGACCACCCAGACGGTCTGGTAGACCAGCGAGGTTAGGGCGAGGGCGCCCGGCATGCTGGTGATGGTCTCGCCCAGCAGCCACGCCGCCACGGCCAGCATCGGCGCCGAGATCACGAGCTGGTATTGCAGGGTTTTTTCGGGTGCGGCGCGGGCGAGCGACGTCGATTTCACCACAAGCGTGGTGAGGCCCCAGGCGATGCCGCCGGCCAGCGCCAGCAGGTCGCCCAGGAACTGGTTCGCGTTGGCGGACGGCGTCGGCACCCCGAAAGCCAGCACCAGACCGGAAAACGACATCAGCAGGCCGGCCCATTGGCTCCAGCGGAACCGGTCGCTCGGCACCAGGACATGCGCACCCAGCACCACGACGAAGGGCGCGACGTAGATGAACAGGGTGGCGCGGCTTGCCGTTGTGTAGAGCAGGGAGGGATAGATGAAGATGAATTCCAGCCCGAACAGGAAGCCCGCCAGCAGGCCGGCCTTCATCGTCTCGCCGCCGAGATCGAGCGAGATGCCGCGCGTGCGCGCATAGATCCAGATGATCAGCGCCGCTCCGGCCGAGCGGATCGCCGCCTGCGTCAGCGGCGGAATGTCGGGCAGCGCGAGCTTCACCGCGACCTGGTTGAAGCCCCAGCACAGGCAGAGAAACACCACGACCGCGGCCGCACCGAGTTCGAGCGGGCGTGTAGCCGCATTATGCGGCGCCTGCGTGGTGGTGGTCATGGTCGGGTTCCCGGCGGGGAAAAGTATTTTTGTTTCTAACGGGCGGCTGCGTGAGCGGCTAGCGGTGACTCCCGAATAGAAGGCATGCTCTATCCTCCGCTCATTCCCGCGAAAGCGGGAATCCAGTCTTTGGCTCTGGGTCCCCGCTTTCGCGGGGACGAACGGAGAGCACTTACCGGCAATTCGCGCAGATGCCGGTGATCTCGATTACCGGTGCTTTCGGGGTGAAGCCGGCCGCGCGGGTCGCGGCTTTGAGCGATTCCGCCACCGCCTGCGATGGCGCTTCGCCGACTTCGCCGCAGCGTTCGCAGATCAGGAACACCACCAGATCGCTCGCATCATGCTGATGCACGCAGGCGATATAGGCGTTGCGGCTTTCGATCCGGTGCGCGAGCCCGTTCTCGATCAGGAAATCGAGCGCGCGATACACCGTGATCGGCGCATGCCGGGCGCCATGCGCTTTCGCTGCGCGGTCGATGATTTCATAGGCGCCGAGCGGCTTGTGATTTTCCAGCAGAACTTCGAGCACCTGCCGGCGGGTCGGCGTCAGCTTCTGGGCGCGCTGGTTGCAGAGCGTCTCGGCATAGCGGAGCGCATCAACGCTGCAGCGATGGTGGTCGTGGTCCGGCGCTGGGAAGATCGGACTGCTCATACGTCCTTCATATAGGCCCTGTTTCGAACCGCAAGGCAGCCGGATGTGGCGAAATCCTGTTGTGCTATGCACAATAAAGATTATTGCAATGCAACAAATCGGACCTAGTTTCGTTCAGGCGGGGGCACGCAATCTCGGGAAGCTGAATGCTGAAAGATATGTCCGCCGGCGTTAACCGTATTTTGACAGGCCTGCGGCCCCGTCCGGGGGTCAAGCAGGTCAATCTGGCGCTGCAGGGCGGTGGCGCGCACGGCGCCTTCACCTGGGGCGTGCTCGATTATCTGCTGGAAGACGGGCGGCTCTCCTTTTCCGGTGTATCGGGAGCGTCGGCCGGTGCCATCAATGCGGTGATGCTGGCCGACGGGCTGGCGCGCGGCGGGCCGGATGAGGCGCGCAAGCGGTTGGCGGATTTCTGGCGCAGCGCCAGTCTCGGCGGCGATCTGCCCGGGCCGCAGCGCGCGGCGCTCGATCGTCTGCTGGCGTTGTTTCCGGCCGGCGGCTCGCCGGTGCAGATGTTCGTCGACGCGATGTCGCGGCTGATGAGCCCGTACGACTTCAATCCGCTCAACATCAATCCGTTGAAGGGCCTGATCGAGCGCTTCGTCGATTTCGAGGCGATCCGCAATCACGCGCCGATGGACTTGTTCGTTTCGGCCACCAATGTGCATAGCGGCCGGCTGCGGGTGTTCCGGCGCGAGGACATCAGCGCCGATGTGGTGATGGCATCGGCGGCGCTGCCGCATGTGTTCCGTGCCGTCGAGATCGACGGCGAGCCTTACTGGGATGGCGGCTTTACCGGCAATCCGGCGATCCTGCCGCTGGTTGCATCCAATGCGGACGATGTGCTGCTGGTGCAGATCGCGCCGCTCAAGCGCGACGACACGCCGACCTCGGCGCGCGATATTCTCAATCGCGTCAACGAGATTTCGTTTTCCTCATCGCTCGCGGCGGAATTGCGCGCGCTGGAATTCGTCGGCCGCGGATCGGGCCGCAATGCGTCCGGCATCAACGTGCATCGCATTCTGCTCGACGGCCTGGACAAGCGGCTCAACGGTTCGCGCCTGAAGACCGATTTCGACTTCTTCAAGCTGCTGCACCGCGCCGGGCGCCGCGCCGCGCGCCGCTTTCTCGACCGCCATTTCGCCGATATCGGGCATCGCTCGACGCTCGACCTGGTGAAGGAAACGGCGGCGTAGCCTCTCCAGCATTCGATCCGCCATCCTGAGGTGCGAGCGACCGCAGGTCGCGAGCCTCGACGGATGGCGGCCGCTTCGATGAGAATCCCGGGCCGTCGCCCTTCGAGGCCGCCGCTGCGCGACGGCACCTCAGGGTGACGGATCGAGGGCTGTTGAATACACTCGCGGCATGACCTCCAATACACCGCTCATCACCCACGACATCAACGCCGCGCAACTCGATCTTGTCATCGCCGACATCACGACGCTCGACGTCGATGCCATCGTCAACGCCGCGAATGCGCAGTTGCTTCCCGGTGGCGGCGTATGCGGCGCGATCTTCCGCGCCGCCGGTCCCGAACTCGCGCGCGAATGCCGGAGTCTCGGCGGCTGCGATACCGGAGATGCAAAAATCACCGAGGGTTACATGCTTCCCGCGCAGCATGTGATCCATGCGGTCGGACCGGTCTGGAGCGGTGGCGAGCATGACGAGGATGCGCTGCTCGCGTCCTGCTACCGCCGCTCGCTGGAGATTGCCGCGGAACATCGGCTGACCAGCATCGCGTTTCCGGCGATCTCGACCGGAATCTATGGCTTTCCCGCTGATCGCGCCGCGCGTGTCGCTGTCGGCACGGTCGTCTCCGAACTCTCGGCAAAGCCGCGTGGCATCACGCGCGTGATATTGTGCTGCTTCGATGCAAAATCGGCGCAATGCCATGTCGAGGCGCTGGCGGAGATGGGGCTGGGATAAATCAAGCCTTCATCAACCGCTCCGCCACCGCCACGCAGCCGATCAGTCCCGGCTCCTTGCAGGTGATCAGCGCCGACGGGATCGCCTTCAGCATCGGTTCATACGGCGGATGCCGTTCGAACGCCGCGCGGAACAGCCGTGCATCGAACAGCGGGCCGAGCCCGGTGGCGACACCGCCTCCGATATAGACGCCGCCGGTGGTGCGAAACGCGAGCGCCATGTCACCGGCGAAGCGGCCGAGCAGGCGAACGAACATCGCAACGGTGGCGCGGGCCTCACGATCGCCGGCGCGCGCCTGGCGCACCAGCATTTCCGGCTTCACCTTCAGCGTGCCGGGATGCATCGCGTCATGTAGCGCGGACAGGCCGGTGCCCGACAGCACGCATTCCGCGGAGAGCGGCGTCCGTGCCTCGGCCAGCCGGTGGAAGATGGCTTCCTCATCCGCATAAGCCGGACCGAACGATATGTGGCCGGCCTCGCTGGCGATGACATGCAAGCCGTCGCGTGTCGGCACCAGCGCGGCAACGCCGAGACCGGTGCCGGGTCCGACCACGAGCTTCACGCCATCTGTAAAGCCGAAATCCTCGCCGATCGGCTGCAGGTCGTCCCGCTGCAACAGCGGCAGCGCCCAGGCCAGCGCCTCGAAATCGTTGACCGCATGGATCGACGAAATGCCCAAGCGCGCCGACAGGTCCGGCAGCCGCACACACCAGTCGCGATTGGTAAGTGTGATCTCGTCGCCGCTGACTGGCGCGGCCAGTGCCAGCACCGCCATGTGCGGCCGCTGGTTCGCGCCATCGAGCAGATGCGCGAGCACGCCTTCGGGCCCTTCGACGCTGTCATTGGCGATGGTGACGATCCGCTCCGGCCGGCCGCCGAGCGACGCCAGCGCCGCACGGCTGGTGGTGCCGCCGATATCGGCGATCAGGAAGTCAGCCATGTCGCGCGCCGTGCGCAATCATGCCTTCTCCTCTGCCGCGAACACCTCGCGGGCGATGCGGAACGAATCCACCGCACAGGGCACGCCGGCATAGATCGCGACCTGCAGGAATACCTCCATGATCTCGTTCTTGGTGACGCCGTTGGTCAATGCGCCCTTGATGTGCGCCTTCAATTCATGCGGCCGGTTCAGGATCGAGATCATCGCGAGGTTCAGCATCGAGCGCTGCTTCAGCGGCAGGCCTTCGCGGCCCCACACATAGCCCCAGCAATATTCGGTGACGAGTTCTTGCAGCGGACGGTTGAAATCGTCGGCGTTCTTCAGCGCTGCATCGACATAGGCATCGCCCAGCACCTTGCGCCGGATCGACAGCCCCTTGTCGTACATGTCCTGGTTCATGGTCGTTTCCTTTGGTTGGTGTTTCCCAGAAATTCTTTTCGGATTTTGTCGCTATGCGCGCCAAGCGCCGGCACGGCGCCGTACCGGTGCTCCGTATCCGTGATCGGGGCCGGCGCCGGCATCGCCGCCGGGCCGCTCGGCGTATCGACTTCGATCCGCCGCAGATGCGGATGCGACGACAACAACGCGCAATCGTTGACGCGTGCGAAGGCGATATCGGCGGTCTCCAGCATTGCCATCAACTCCGCCACGTCATGGCGCGCGAAGGCCGCGGCGACCGCGGCGTCGGTCTCGGCCCGATGAGCGACGCGCTGGATACTCGTGGCGAATTTCGGATTGGTACCCAGCGCTGCTTCGCCCAGCACCTTGTCGGCCAGCACGCGCCATTCGCGATCGTTCTGGATCGAGATCAGGATGTCGGCGCCATCTTTCGACTTGAACACGCCATAGGG
>JAEZBA010000592.1 GCA_023430245.1 Pseudomonadota bacterium | reverse complement strand
GGCTGCCTCTGGCCGTAGATAAGAACCAAACTGCGCAAGCAAGAAACTTGGGATGGCGGATAGAAACAGGAGAAATACGATCGTACGCTGACCAAAGCGCCAGAGCAGAATCATCAAGACCGGAAACACGACATAAAACTGCTCTTCGATGCCAAGGCTCCAAGTGTGGAGCAACGGCTTTTCATCGGCAGCAGGCGTGAAATATCCGGATTCCCGCCAGAAGAATATGTTCGAAACGAACAGCGCCACGGCGATCATGCTCTTTCCGAAGGACCGCAATTGCTCGGGTGTCATCCAGACCAGAGCGAACGGAACGCAGCACAGCGTCACGAGAAAAAGGGCAGGTAGAATTCTGCGCGCTCGTCTCTCGTAGAATGGTCGGAGCGAGAAAGTCCCAGCTTGCATTTGAGTGACGATAATTGTGGTGATCAGATATCCGCTGATCACAAAGAAAACATCTACGCCGACAAATCCCCCCGAAAACTGGCTGAAGCCAGCGTGAAAGAAAATGACCGGGATGACGGCTATCGCGCGCAATCCGTCAATTTCTGGACGATAGCGGAGGTGACCTCCGACTGCTCCAGGCAAGTCTGAACGCGCTCGTCCTTTTAGCTGCTGGTTCAATGTGCTCACATGCTCTGCGGCATTCCCGCCAGATGCTGTCGCGCTCACGCCACGCCGAGCTTCTTCTGCAGGCTGGTGGACGAGGTCGTGTACTGGAAGGTGAGCTTCTTGTCCGGATAGACGTAGCGGTGGATCTTCTGCGCCGCCAGCGCCCCCTCATGGAAGCCGCACAGGATCAACTTCAGCTTGCCGGGATAGGTGTTGATGTCGCCGATCGCGAAAATGCCGGGCTCGGAGGTCTCGAACGTCTCGGTATTCACCTCGATCAGGTTGTCGGACAGCTTCAGTCCCCAATCGGCGACCGGACCGAGTTTCATGGTCAGTCCGAAGAACGGCAGGATGGCGTCGCAGGCGATCTCGAAATTCGAGCCGTCATTGCGCTTGACGATCGCCTTCTCGACCTGACCGTCATTGCCTTCCAGCGCGGTCACCTGCCCGAGCACGAAGTCGATCTTCCCCTCGCCCACGAGCGACATCATCTTGTTGACGCTGTCGGGCGCGGCGCGGAATTCCTGGCGCCGGTGCAACAGCGTCAGGTGGCTCGCGATCGGCGCAAGATTAAGAGTCCAGTCGAGCGCGGAATCGCCGCCGCCCGCGATCAGCAGCCGCTTGCCGCGGAACTGCTCCATCTGGCGCACGGCGTAATAGACCGACTTCGCCTCATACGGCTCGATGCCCGGAATTGGCGGCCGCTTCGGCTGGAACGAACCGCCGCCGGCGGCGACGATCACCACCTTGCATTCGAAGATCTTGCCGCCATCGGTGGTGACACGGAATGCGGGATCGCCGATCCGCTCGATGGTCTGCACCATCTCGTTGTAATGGAATTGCGGGCCGAACGGCTTGATCTGCTCGAGCAGCCCCTTGGTCAGGCCGTCGCCGGTGACCAGCGGGATGCCGGGAATGTCGTAGATCGGCTTCTCGGGATAGAGTTCGGCGCATTGCCCGCCCGGCTTGTCGAGAATGTCGACCAGATGCGCCTTGATATCGAGCAGGCCGAGTTCGAACACCGCGAACAGGCCGCAGGGGCCGGCGCCGATGATCAGCGCATCGGTCTTGATCACATTCGAGGTGTCCAGCATGAGTCTACCTGCCCTGATAGCTTGGCGTCCGCACCAGTATCCCGTCGAGTTCCTCGGTCATCTTGATCTGGCACGACAGCCGTGAATTGGCCCGCACATCGTAGGCGTTGTCGAGCTGTTCGTCCTCTTCCAGCGAGCGCTCGCCGGTCTTCTCGATCCATGCGTCATCGACATAGACATGGCAGGTCGCGCAGGTGCACGAACCGCCGCATTCCGCGACGATGCCCGATACGCCACCGCGCATGGCGGCTTCCATGATCGTCTCGCCGAGATCCGCCTCGACGTCGTGAACGGTGTTGTCGTGTTCGATGAAGGTGATTTTCGGCATGGATAGTGATCTGGTTGCGAGATGGTTTGTATCCAAACTGTCTGCCTGCGTCATCCCCCGGCCATGACGGCCCGGGGTTCCGGATCAGGCTTTCCCGCGAAGTGACAACGCCCCGTCGGCCCGGATCAGGCCTGCCGCTCGGGCGTGCGCACGATCAGGCCGTCAAGCTGGTCGGAGACCTTGATCTGGCAGGAGAGACGCGAATTCGGTTTCACGTCGAAACCGAAATCCAGCATATCCTCTTCCATCGGCGACGGCGGTCCGACGATCTCGGTCCAGGCCTCGTCGACATAGACATGGCAGGTGGCGCAGGCACAGGCACCGCCACATTCGGCTTCGATACCGGGGATGCCGCTCTTGATGGCGTTCTCCATCACCGTAGAGCCGTTTTCGGCATCGACGGTGCGGCTTTCGCCTCCGTGGTCGATAAAGGTAATCTTGGCCATCGTGGGGTTGATGCTTTTGCGTTCCGCTGGAGGGGAGCGACCGGCCGGCTGGCCAGCGCGACCCGCTATATAGCGCATCGGGCGGCCAACGCCAGCGCACCTGGCAGGACTTGTGGGAAGTCCGGCTCGCATAAGCCGGTGCAACTCCCGCTTCGGGCCTATTCCGCCGGCTTTGCCACGGCCTTGCAAACCGCCGATGTCTGGACGGCCTCGAGGATCGTGACCGGCGGGCCGCCGGCCGGATCGGGGGTCTGGATCGGTCCCTTGCCCGGTTCGCGCACAAACGGTGCCCGGATCGCGCAGGTCATGTCCGCGCCGCGGCCCTGAAACGAAATCTCCGCCCGGTAGCCGCCGGAAATGAAAGAACGCAGCAACACCAGCTTGTCGTCCTCGATCGCCCAGAGCCCCTCGCCGCCCGCCGGCGGCTTACCCACGACACCGAGCGGCGCGTGCATCTTGTTGGTGTCGGACTGATTGCCGCGCGGGCCCCGCGATGCGCGGGTGACGGTGCCCACAACCACGCCGTCCTTGACGACAAACTTCATGGTCATCGTCATCTGAGGGGTGAAAACGCCCTGCGGCCGTTTCACCCGCATCGCATAGGTGACCGCGGTCTCGATGTTGACGCCCTGAAGATCCTCGGCCGTCAGCGCCCGCGCATCGGTCATCAAACTGCAGGCAGAAATGGCAAGCACCGTCGTCCGGATCGTCATCTTGTTCAGGAAAAGCATTTTCGCTCACATCTGTTCGCAAAGAGGTTTCGAGTCAAACGGCGCGGGCTAGCGGATCACTTTGCAATCCGAAGATTTCTGCGTTGCGCTCAGAATCGTAACCGGACCGCCGACAACGGATTGCTTGCTGCGGATATTGCCCTTGCCATCTTCGCGAACGAACGGCGCGCGGTAAGTGCACGTCATCGCTGCGCCGGTGCTCTTGAATTCGATCTCGCCTTTGAAACCGCCGGCTTCATGAGCGCGCAACAGGACAAGCTTGTCGCCGTCGATCAGCCACAGCCGATCAACGCCGGTGGCGGTTTTGTCCGGCTTTCCTATCCGCGCCTTCATCGGGGCTGATCGGGTCCGGGGTCCGCGCGGCGTCGTGACCGTGCGGTTCACCTGACCGCTGATTGACCCATCCGGGTCGATCTTGAATTTTATCACATGGGTCGCCTGGGTGGTAAACTCGCCCTCCGCGCGCCGGATCCGCATGTTGTATGAGGCGCGCGCCTGGATCGTGACGCCCGCCAATTCTTCGAGCGTGATCGCACCGGCCGGCACCGGGATCGTCGCAAGAGCGGAAGCGAAAACAAGACCCGCGAGCAGCTTGCGGGTTACTCGCAGAATTTCCGGTTGTTGAAAGTAAAGCATTTCGCCCCGTCGCCTTGTTTGTCTGCCGACGTATTGTCGGCTTTGTTTGCAGGCTGATTGTCGGTCGGCGGCCGGTCGGTCGCCTTCGGCATGTCGTCGTCCGCATCGATGGCGGCCCAGCGGTAGCTGCCGCGCCCGGCCCGCTTCAGCAGCCAGGTGCGGCCGCTGCACTTGTCCACCAGCATCGGCGCCGGCGGCTCGATCCGCGGACGCGCCGGTACCAATTCATAACAAGGTGCCGGGATGTTCTGCGCGGCCGCAGCGCCCGGGAAGGCCAGCAATGCGCCGGCTATCAGCAGCGCGCGCGTCATTCGCAGAAGCGCCGGTTGTTGAAGGTGAAGCATTTGCTTCCTCCGCCACCGCCCGCCGCCCCTCCCGGCGCCGGGCGCTGCGGCGCTGGCGCCGCCTGTTTGTTCGGATCCGCGACACATGCACCCCGGGCGATGATCTGCCCCGCCGGACAGACAATGCGTACGCAACGTTCGCCCTCCGCTTTTTCATCGGCGCGGCAGGTGAGCGGGCAAACCCGCTTGTCGAATTTGCGGATCAGCGACAGCGTGTCCGAAGAAATCTCGCCGGGCTTGGCGATCCGGACCGAGGCGAATTTCGCGAACTTGTTCAGCGCCTCCCGCGCTGACCCTCCGAACTCCTCGGTCACCGCGTCGTCGAAACATCCGACCCGCTTCAATTCGAACTGCAGCGATCGGGCGAGTTCTGCCCGCTCCATCGCGGCGGCGGACTGAGCCGCCGTCTGCGCCGCGGCTTTTGCCGCGTCCTGTTCGGCCTTCAGTGCAGCGAGTTTCTTTTCGGCCTCGACGCGAAACGGACTCTTCGGAAACTCGCTGACGAAACGGTTGACCTGGGCGGGATCGCGCGAATCCTTGACGACATTCCACACAACCTCGTCTGGACCGGGCCTGCGCCCGACCTCCGCGTTCAGCGCCGCGATCCGCGTCTCCGCCTCGGCGCGCCGGGCGCTCTTCGGGAATTCGTTGACGAAGCGAACGAACTGCGCCGGGTCGCGTGAATCCTTCACCAGATTCCACACCACCTCATCGGGCCCCGGCTTGCGCCCGGCCTCCGCATCGAGAGCCGCAATCCGCGTCTCCGCATCCTTGCGAAAGGCGCTGTCGGGATATTCCGACACGAAGCGCCGGAACTGGGCCGGATCGCGCGAATCCCTGACCAGGTTCCACACCACTTCGTCGGCCGCAGGTCCCTGCACCACCGGCGGCGCAATCACCGGCAACGCCGCCTTCAGGTAGATCGCTTCGCGCGACAGCGAGCCATAGACGAACGGAAATTGCGCACGGCGCGTCGCTTCGATCACATCGTCGCGCACATTGCGGAAAAGGAAATTGATCTCCAGTCCCGGGGTTTCGAGGTGCTTGAGCAGCGAAGCGGTGAACGGCGAATTGCGCCCCTGACCGTCGGCGGCGGTGGTGCCCTCCCGTGCAGCAAACGCAATCAGCACATTGCCGGACGGCTCGACTGCAGCGAGACCGCGCGAGACCGCGCGCGTGCGCACGGTGCGCACCATCCGCGAGGCGAACGGATTGTTGCGGCAGGCATCGAGGATCACAAGGCCGAGGCGCGACGCATTCTCGACCAGCGGCGTGATCGTCTTGAGTGCGATCGCTTCATGGTCGACATCCACGTCGGCCTTCAATTCGGCGTCGATGGGAATGAGGTAATTCTCCCCACCCACTTCCATTCCGTGTCCGGCAAAGAACACGATGGCGATCTCCGACCCACGCGCGCGGCGTGCGAAATCCAGAAGCCCGCGCCGCATACCATCGAAGGTGCCGTCCTTGACCTTCAGAACCTCGAAACCGAGACGCTCGAAAGTGACGGCGACGTCGTTTGCGTCGTTACCCGGATTCTCCAGTGGAGCGACATTCTTGTAATCGCTGTTGCCGATCACCAGCGCGACGCGCCTGGCCTCGGCGATTCCGGCGATTGAAACGATAGCGACAATCGCCATAACGGCGACAAAGGCAGCCCGAACACCGGCGTATGAAAAAATCGGTTGCATGGCGCACGTTCCCGGTTGGCGCCCATTTCCGCGAAATCTCAATGGTGCCAGACTAGTGGTTCGGCCATTGGTTGCAATGCGGAAGTGATCCGTTCGCCGCGAGCGATTGCGCGGGCGGCAAAATTTTGGCCGGCTCCGCGATGAGAACCGGCCACACAGCGACGTGAAACCTGAAAGGATGATCCGCCAGGAACTTGTCAGGCGGGGCTAAGAAGCCCCGCAATTTCTGCGCGGGTATCGCGGATCGCAGCGCGCAGACTGGAAACGCCCTCGTCGCGACCGACCGCGTCGCCGCTCATGGCGGCCTGCTCGACCCGCGAGGCGGCGTTCGCGAGCGCGAATGCGCCCACGCCCTGCGCGGACCCTTTGAGCGTATGCGCCGCCGCAGCCGCAACCGGCGCCGTTGCGGTTTCGATACGGTCCATCAAAAATCCGATCTGTCGCTCGAACAGGGCCAGAACGTCACGCTCCAGCATCCGGTCCCCGAGCGTCATGCGCGACAGGTGGACTAGATCAATCGGCCGATCCCCCGGCACAAGCGGGGGCGACGCCACGGCGGCCAGCGCCGTTTGGGTTGCTTCGATCATCGCACGCCTCCGGAGCTCTGTTTGGCTCCTATCCGCACACTTTGGCTCGGCGTCGGCCAAAACGAGGTAAAAAATGGTCCGCGTTCTGACCGAATCGCCTGCCAAGTCTCAGGGCGGTTAACAGTCTCTGACCGCCGCCGGTTCCATCACATGTCCCAAAATCACACAGCAGTGAACGGCGCGGCATTAACGATGATTAAGAAGGGCTTAAAGCGGACAGTTTTATTCGGCCGGGCGAGCCGGTAGGATAGCTGTCGGCGGCTCTTTGTCCTTGGCAGTACCGAACGACCGGCGAACCACCTGGGTATCTCCCCGGCGGTTCCGGGGAAGGCCTGGGGAACGCTTGTCAGTTGTGTAAGTGAGGCGGGAAACAATGTCGAACAACCCGAAGAAGGTCGTGGATCCGACCGAAGCGGCGATGGCGGCGATTCAGGAAGCGCTGAAGGTTAGAGACGCGGAGATGACCAGCTCCGTGGCCGCGCGCCCCGCCCCGGCGGCTCCGCCCCCTCCGGTTGCCCGCGAAGAGGCTCGCAAGCCCGCTGCGCCGGAAGTTCGCCGGCCGGCCCGGGAACCCGCTCCTCAGCCCGCCGAGGAGCTGATCATCGCCGACAGCCCCGCCGACATCGAACCGCGGCCAGCCGCGAATGACGACTGGAAGTCGGTCGGCCAGATTCTGCAATCAACGCGCGTGCCGTCGGCGAAGCCACTGTTCATTACGGCCGGCGTGCTGTCAGCGGTGTGGGCGGTTTTCGCTGTGATCCTCACCGCGCCCTACCTGTCGCAATTGCAGCAGAGCTTCGCGCCGACCCTGCTCGCGCTTGTCCTTACGTTTTTCGGGCCGATCGCCTTCTTCTTCACCGTCGCGCACATGATCCAGCGCTCGCGCGAAATGCGCGCCCTGTCGCAATCGATGGCAGAGGTCGCCCTGCGCCTGTCCGAGCCGGAAGGGCTCGCCCGCGAATCCATCGTCACCGTTGGTCAGGCCATTCGCCGCGAGGTCTCGGCCATGGGCGACGGCGTCGAGCGTGCGCTGGCGCGCGCGGCCGAACTGGAATCCCTCGTGCAGAGCGAGGTCGCGGCCCTTGAGCGCGCGTATAACGATAACGAAGTCCGCATCCGCAACCTGCTCGACGATCTCGGCACCCAGCGCGACAGCCTGATCGGCCAGGCCGAACAGGTGCGCAACGCCATCACCGGCGTGCATCTCGATCTGAACCAGGACATCACCGGCATCAGCGATCAGGTCGCCTCCCAGGTTGCATCCGCGACCGATGGCATCACCCGCGACCTGAAGGAAAAGACCGACCACATCACCACCACGCTCAATCGCATCAGCGACGAAATGCTGGCGCAGCTCGGCGAGCGGGCCGGCGAAATCCTGGAGCGTCTGCAGCAAACCGCGCAGGAAACCGCGCAGGCGGTCGACGCCATCAGCCTGACCGCGGCGACCTCGATCGAGAATTCCGGTTTTGCGACCACCAGCGCAATCGACGGCGCAGCCGAGCGGCTCAATGCCAGCCTCGCGTTCAAGACCGAGACCATCGCCGAGGAGTTCGACGTCCTGTCGCAGAATCTCATCGAGATGATGCAGCTGCGGCTCGCCAATGTGACCAACGATTTCTCGCAGCGCTCCACCACCATCACCGAAATGATGAGCGAGCGAGCGAACGAGATTTCGGCCGGACTGCTGCAGACCTCGGCCCAGGCTGCCGAAGGTCTGACACAGGTATCGGCGCAGACCGCGGACACGTTGTCGGAGATTGCGGCACAGGCCGCCGAAAACATCGCGCTGCGAAGCGAGGAAGTGAATGCGACGCTGCGGGCGACCGGGGAGTCGCTGGTGGTCGATCTCAGCCTGCGCGGCGGCGACGTGGTGCAGAAACTCGAACAGACCGGTTCTGCCATCACCGAAACCATCCTGTCACGCAGCGACGAGGTAATGGAGACCTTCCGCGGCTCCGCCGACAGCATCGCCACCACCATCGGAACCCATGGCGACGCACTGAAAGAGATGCTCGGCGCGCGGCTGATGTCGTTCGAGGAGATGTTCACGCAGGGCGGCGCCGCCCTCGCCGAGCGCATCGCCAATGACTCGTCCAACCTCGGCAATCTGATCACCCGCCATCTCGGCGAATTCGACCGCACCGTGAAGCTCCACGGCGCCGAACTGGTTGAGCGGCTCGGCGACCGCACTCAATCGGTCACCGACACGATGCGCTCCTGCATCGACAATTTCGACCAGCGGATCGGCGGCAAGACCGGCGAAATCACCGACGCCCTGGATCTGCGGCTCGTCCGCTTCCAGGAGGCGCTCGACAGCCGCTCGCAGAGCCTCAACGATGCGCTCGGCGGCCGCGTTCTCGAGATCGCCAAGACCCTTGCCGAGGGCGGCAAGGAAGTGGTGACCGCGCTCGAAACCCGCATTTCCGAGGTCACCGGCACCATCGATACGCGCGGCAACGCGCTGTCCGAAACGATTGCCGCCCGGGCGCAGGAGATCGACAAGGTGCTCGGCACCCGCGCCATGGAGGTCGCCAGCACGCTCGATTCCCGTATCGGAAAATTCGAGGAATTGCTGGTCGGCCGCACCGAAGCGGCAACCCAGCAGCTTGAGACGCGCGGCCTTGGCGTTGCCGAGACGATCATCGAGAAAGCTACCCAAGCTGCGACGCTGCTGCAGACCACGGGCACCAACGCCGTCCAGTCGATTACCGAACGGTCCGACACAGCCGTGCAGACCGTCGAGACCCGCGCGCGGCTCGCGGCGGAATTCCTCGCCGACCGCGCCGACAAGATGTCCATCGAGGTCGAAGCGCGGACCAAGACCGTGGGCGAATTCCTGACCGCGCGTGCCGAGAAGGCCGTTGTTACGGTCGAAGACCGCACCCGCGGTGCCAGCGAAGCGCTCCTGGAGCGTGCCGAACAGGCCGCAGCCCAGATCGAAGGCCGGACCCGTGCCGCCGCCGAACTCGTGATCGAGCGCACCGAGCACGTCACCTCGCAGATCGAAGGGCGCACCCGTTCGGCCACGGACGAACTCACGGCCCGTGTCGAACACGCCGCCATACAGATCGAGGGGCGCACCCGCACGGCCACGGACGATCTCACGGCCCGCGTCGAACAGGCCGCCGTCCAAGTCGAGGGTCGCACCCGCTCGGTCACGGAAGATCTCACGGCTCGCGTCGAACAGGCTGTCGTCCAAGTCGAGGGGCGCACCCGCTCGGCCACCGACGACCTGACCAAGCGTGCCGAGCTGATCGTGTCGCAGATCGAAGGCCGCACCCGCGCCGTCACCGAAGCCGTGACCGAGCGCGCCGAAACCGCTGCCCTGCAGATCGAAGGACGGACCCGGTCGGTGACCGACACCCTGGCAGAGCGTGCGGAAAAAGCCGCGGCGCAACTGGAGAACCGCTCGCGTGCAGCCACCGA
>JAEZBA010000503.1 GCA_023430245.1 Pseudomonadota bacterium | reverse complement strand
GATCGGCGTGGACTTCATGTCGAGAACCACCAGATCGGCCTCCATGCCGGGCGAGATGCTGCCGATCCTGTCCTGCAGATACATCGCATGCGCGGTGCCGCGGGTGGCCAGGTAATACGCATGCCCCGCGGACAAGGCGTATCTGTTCATCTGCGCCGCCTTGTAGGCCTCGCCCAATGTCGCGAGGATCGAGAACGATGTGCCGGCACCGATATCGGTGCCGAGCCCGACACGGACCGGACGCTCGCGCTGCACCGCCCGGGCGATGTTGAAACAGCCGCTACCAAGGAAGAAGTTCGACGTCGGGCAATGCGCGATCGCCGATCCGGTGCGATGCATGACCTGCATCTCATCGTCGGTCAGATGTATGCCGTGCCCAAACACCGCACGCGGCCGGCACAGCGAATAGTGATCGTAGACATCCAGATATCCATTCCGTTCCGGGAACAGCTCCCTGATCCAGGCCACCTCGCTCTCGTTCTCGGACACATGAGTCTGCATGAAGCAATCGGGATGCTCGCGGCAGAGCGCGCCGGCGGCCTCCAGTTGCTCGCGCGAACTGGTCGCCGCGAAGCGCGGCGTGATTGCGTACATCAGGCGGCCGCGATTGTGCCATTTGGCGATCAGCGCCTTCGACTCGTCATAGCCGCTCTGCGCCGTATCCCTGAGTCCCTCCGGTGCGTTACGGTCCATCAGGACCTTGCCGGCGGCCAGCCGCATGCCGAGTTTCTCCGCCTCCTCAAACAGCGCATCGACCGATTGAGGATGAACCGTGCAATAGACGCAGCCGCTGGTGATGCCGTTCGTCAGACTTTCGCGGAGAAACACCTTGGCGACGCTGCGCGCAAACTCCTTGTCGGAATATTTCTGCTCGACCGGGTACGTGTACTTGTTGAGCCAGTCGAGCAACTGGTCGCCATAGGCCGCGATCATCGGCGTCTGCGGAAAATGCACATGGCTGTCGATGAAGCCCGCCGAAATCAACGCGTCCGGGCCGTAGTTCTTCAGTTCGGTGCCTGGCGGCAACAGCGGCCCGACCTCGGCCGCCGGACCGAAATGCGTGATCAGTCCATTGTCCATCGCGACGATGGCATCCGGCTCATGGACCATCGTGCCGTCGAGCCCGCTCCTGAACGGATCGCCCGTATAGGTGAGCACCGGACCACGAATCGCTATCGGCATTCCAATCTCCGCAGCAACGGAAGCTGTACTCCACTGCCCGCTTCGGCGTAAAGGATGGGTTATCGCCTGCGCAGCCCGTTAAGACCCGCTCCCGACAGCGCGGTCATCTAACAGTCCGGCCCCGATGCCCGCTTGACTCCCTGTGCCGGCCGGATCGAATGTGCTGCATCCGCTGCAAGCCGACAACCTACAGCCACATTTTAGGACTGAGTTGCGCCGCGCGATCAGGTTAACCGAACCATCATCCGGAGCATCACTATGAGACTATTGCTTGGAGTTCTATGCATCGCGCTTCTCGGAGCAGGATCGTCCCACGCCCAGACCGCGCCGAGCCCGACGGCGCCCGCAGCGAAGGGTAATTTCGTCGAATGCCGCGCGATGATGCAGCAGAGCAAGATTACTGGCGACCAGCGTCGGGACTTCATGCGCACATGCCTGAAGGATGTTGTTGCCGATTGCCAAGGCAAGGCCAAAGCTCAGAAGCTGCAGGGCGACGCACGGAAGGCTTTCGTACGAACCTGCATTGGCCGTCCGGACAAACCGACCAAGACCTAGTCGCCGAACTCGACCGAGAAGAGGCCGCCCTCTGAGCGCTATTGCGGGCGCTCGGTTTCCACTTCCGCCAGCGTGGCCCAGCCAGGGCCGGTGGTGGGCGGCGTCATTTCTTCCTGCACCTTCTCGTGGCGGAAGATGTGCGCCTTCGCCACCATGTTGGCGGTGACCGGGGCCGTCAGAAACAGGAACAGCGTGATCATCAATTCATGCGCCGTCGGCAAATTGTGAAATAGCAGAAAATACAGCATCGACGCGATCAGCAGTGCGCCGATTCCAAGCGTCGTCGCCTTGGTCGGCGCATGCAACCGGCGCATCGTATCGGTCAGCTTCGCAAGGCCAAACGAGCCGACAAACAGGAAGAATGCGCCGATTACGATCAGCGCCGAGACAAGGATTTCGCCTATCATCTGCATGGCGTCTACTCGATCACATTGCCGCGTAACAGGAACTTGCAGAAGGCCACGGTCGAAATGAACCCGACCATGGCAAACAACAACGCCGCCTCGAAATAAATCGTCGTCCCGAACAATATCCCGGCCAGCACGATCAATCCGATCGCGTTGATCACCATCGTATCGAGCGCAAGGATGCGATCGGTGACGTCGGGACCCGCCCATAGCCGGTACAGGTTGAGCATGACGGACACTGCGATTGCGATCAACGCGATGATGGATGCCATTGCTATCATTCGAAAATCCTCTTCAGCCGGCTTTCGTAGCGGGATTTGATCGTTGCGACCGCACCCTCCGGATCGTCGGTCTCCAGGCAATGAACCAGCAGCGACCGGCCGTCGGCGCTCAGATCCGAACTGACGGTCCCAGGCGTCATCGTGATCGTTCCCGCCAGCACCGCGATGGCTTCCGGTGATTTCAAATCGAGCGGGATCGTGAT
Source organism: Pseudomonadota bacterium (assembly GCA_023430245.1). Classification (GTDB taxonomy): domain Bacteria; phylum Pseudomonadota; class Alphaproteobacteria; order Rhizobiales; family Xanthobacteraceae; genus Pseudorhodoplanes. The sequence continues at coordinate 286 of JAEZBA010000503.1, read as the reverse complement.
GAAGCGCGAGCGCAGGCTTTCGCTGCGCCTGAACAGGACCAGATAGGCCACCTGCACGTTGGAAACCACGATGTCCCAGAGAACGACCAGGCCATACTCCATGATCGCAAGCGGATTACGGATTTTCGGACGGCCAGGCCAATACGGGCTGCTGATCTTTGCGATCGCAATGCCGAGAATCAGCCCGAACACGAAATTGCCGATCGAAAAATCGTTCAGCAGCAGCACCCAGACGACGGCCAGGACCAGGCTCAGAAGCGGGTGCGGAAAGATGCGCATGAGTAAC
>JAEZBA010000483.1 GCA_023430245.1 Pseudomonadota bacterium | reverse complement strand
CGCCCGAGGAGATCATCTCCTCCGTCAAGAAGGGCATCTATGCCGTTTCCTTCGGTGGCGGTCAGGTGGATATCACATCAGGCAAGTTCGTGTTCGGCTGCACCGAGGCTTATCTCATCGAGAACGGCAAGATCGGCGCGCCGGTGAAGGGCGCGATGATGATCGGCAACGGCCCGACCGACCTGCATCGCATCTCGATGATCGGCAACGACCTCGCGCTCGACCACGGCATCGGCACCTGCGGCAAGAACGGCCAGGGCGTGCCGGTCGGCGTCGGCCAGCCCACGCTGCGCATGGACCGGATCACCATCGGCGGAACCGGCTGACTAGAGCGTTTTCGAGCGAAGTTGGTCCCGGTTCGCGTTAAGAAAACGCGTCACCGCAATAGCCTAGAGTCTTTTCGCGATTCGAAGAAAAGCGAAAAGACTCTAGAAATACGCGATCAGCCGTCCGCAGGCCGCGACCGCGAACCAAATGACGAGCGACGTCACGCCGACGAAGCGCGCCCGGCCGGGCAGCGGCGTATGCGGCTGCAGGTCGCGCACCCGGTCGGCGATGAAATATTCGAACCAGACGATGTTGATGAGGCCGAGCGCGATCAGGGCGAACTTGATCTGAAACATCGCGTTCAGAACCACGTGGCTCGCTTCCGCCACGAACAGCAGCGTTCCGGACGCGACAAGCCCGACAAAGCCCAGGATCGCCACCAGCCGCGCGCGCCGCAACATGCTGCCCGGCCATGTCGCCTGGAAAAATCCGGCCAGCCGCAGGTCCATCACCGCGACGGCGCCAAAGAACACCATCAGCGACAGAATGTGCGCAACATTCGCGACCATGTAGAGATAGGGCGATTGCCGGACAGTGGCGGCAAAGGCCGAGCCCTCGATGGCAACGAAAATCGCGGGCGCGGCATCGGTCATTAGCGCATCTCGACGGTCTTGCCGTCGACCGTGATGCGCTCGGCGCGCATTTCATCTTTCTCGACGTTGGATGCATAGCCGTAGGCCGAGACGGTCTTTCCGACCGCGACCATGTCCTTGCTGGCGCCGCGATTGATCATGCGGAAGGTGGGCGCAAGGGTCACGGTCCAGACCTTGTCGGCAGCCTTCACGGTGATGGTGGCGTGCGGGTTCTCGTATTTCGATTCCACGATCGTGCCCTGCACCGTGATCGGCTTGGCCGCCTCGTAGCTGCCCCATCCATGATGGGCGGCGGCACTTCCGCACGCAACGGCGACAACAGCAGCGGCAAGAAAACCGGTCTTCATGTCCTCACCTCCATGGATTGCGCTTTTCCTGACCTAACGCACAACGCCAGAAATGCAGCAGGGTTTGCGGCGTGGCCGGGTGATCCGGTCCTTGAGATAACAGCGGGCCGAGGCGCTGCCATAACCGGGGCGGACATAGGTGAAGGCGCGGCAGCGGCGGTCGGCCTGGCACGCCTTGGCGCAGGTTGCTCCCGATGGATGCGCTGCGATGTCAAAGGACCGATAATCGCCGCCGACGCGATCGATGGAAAATTCGGCCGGACCCGTCTTGGGCTCAAGCAGCGCCGCGCCGCGGATGCCGGACACGCAGCACTTGTCCTCCTTGAGCGGCGTGACCGTGTTCTTCAAGTGGCACATGGCCTCGCGCGCTGTCGTCCCCGGATAGGAAAAGCTCCAGGCGCGGCACCGGCTGTCGCGCTCGCAGCGCGCGGCGCAGACGGCCGGATCCCCGCTGCGCACCGGCCCGCTGCCATAGTCGCCGCCTGGCCGGTCGAAGCCGACCTGAGCCCGAGCGGCCATCACCCCTGACATCAGCGCCATCATACAGATTACGGCCGTCACGAGGCGCCGGTTCATTCCCCTGCCCGAAATTCCAGGAAGCCATCCACACGCAGTCTAAAGGGCTCGGGTCCGGGTTGCGAGGACCGAATGCTGCGCCCGCGAAGTCGTGATGTCCGGTCCGGTCAAACAGGGTTGTGCGAAGCAGCATGACAAATCTGCCGCGTTGCGCAAAGTTCCGCCATGGACTCTGCCGTTGTTGATGCCGGCAGGCGGTTTCGCGGCACCGACCGCGTGTCGCTTGCGATTTTGATCGCGCTGATGCTGGGCGCGATTTTTCTATTCCGCGACTACGGCATATCGAATGACGAGGAAGTCCAGCATCGCTTTGGCGAGTTGATCATCAATTATTATGCCAGCGGGTTTCGCGACACCGCGCTGTTCAACTACAAGAACCTTTATCTGTATGGCGGCCTGTTCGACATCGTCGCGGTCGGCCTCGCCAGATTGCTGCCGTTCGATCCCTACCTGATCCGCCATTTCCTCTCCGCGATGATTGGCGTTGCGGGAATGGCCGGGGTCTGGGCAACGGCCCGCCTGGTCGCGGGCCCGCGTGCCGGACTGATCGCGCTCTGCGCGATCGCGGTTTCCGGCCCGTATTTCGGCGGCATGTTCAATCACACCAAGGACGTGCCGTTCGCCGCCTCGGTGATCTGGGCTGTGTTCTTTCTGTTGCGTGCCGGCCGCGATCTGCCGGCCCCGCGCCCGTTCGATGTGGTCGGATTCGGCCTGATGCTCGGCTGCGCAACCGGCCTGCGGGCGATGGGTCTGCTACTGATCGGCTATGCGGGCGTCATGGTGCTGATATCGGTGCCACACCCGCTTCGGCTCCGCGAGGCGAGCACATTCGTTGCCCGATCGGCCTTGTGGTTCGCGCCAGCTGCAGCGATCGGATACCTGATCATGATCGCGGCCTGGCCATGGGCCTGGCTCTCACCGCTCAATCCGTTGCGCGCGATCTTCTCCTTCGCACATTTTCATTACGAGATCCGCACCGTCGTTGCCGGCGAGATCTATCGCATGGCCGACGTGCCGTGGTGGTACGTCCCGTTATATCTCCTGATCAAGGTTCCGCTGGTGGTCTATGCGGGAGCGCTCTGCGCGATCGCGGTGTCGATCTGGGCGCTTGCGCGCGATGGAATTTCGCAGCCGCCGAGGCGGCATGTCGAAGCGGTCTTCATCGCCTTCGTCGCAATCTTTCCGGTATTGTGCGAGGCGATGATGGAGGGGCCGGCTTTCACCGGCATGCGCCACTTTCTGTTTGTGGTGCCGCCGCTAGCAGTGCTCGCCGGCATCGGCTTCGACTCGCTGCTGGCTGCGCTTTCGCCACGCCGCTGGGTTGCGGCCGGCGCCGCCGCTGCGCTCACGATCTCTTTGCTATGGAATGCCAGTGTGCTGGTTCGGCTGCATCCGTACGAATACATGTTCTACAACCAGCTGGTCGGCGGGCTGGAGGGCGCGGCACGCCGCTATGAGATGGATTACTGGGTCAACATGATGCCCGAGGCCGTCAGCGCGCTGCAGGATTATCTTGGTCTGGCCAAAGATCAGTCGCAGCAGGTCTATACGGTCGGCGTCTGCGGCGAAAAATTCTCGTTCGACAATTATGCCGACAAGCGCCTGCAGGCCTCGCCGGGCTGGCTCGAGGCGGATTTCTTCATCGCACCGACCCAGATGAATTGCGACCGGCTGGTCGATGGCCGGGTGATTGCGACCATCACGCGGCTCGGCGTCCCGATCGGCGTAGTGAAGGATCGGCGCGGCCTTACTCAGAAAGCCCTGAACCAGCCGTTCGATAACCTGCGACAGTAAAGCGCCCGCCGGGGAGGGCCGGGCGGGCGCTTGATCCGCACGTGCGAGGGGACACACGCCTTTGCGGATCTTCGGCCGGCTGGGCAGGGCCGGCCAAAGGCTTTCAGAGATAGGGCCAGGGCGACGGCCTCGCCGCCGTCCCGACCGGTGCGTCGGGCGCGATCGACGGCGCCTCGACCGGCAAGACTTCCCCCGTCAGGACATCGACGCGGCCTCGTCGATTGAGGCGCTTGTCGCGCGCGCGACCGGCCAGCACGTCGGTCGGATCGCGCCACAGCGGCTGCGCGTAGGCATCGCGCAGGTCGCTTCGGGTCAGGCCGATATCGCCCAGCATCCGGTCGTCCATTCCGGCCAGCATCCGCGCATCGCGGCGGTGCTTCAGCAGGCGGGCCAGTTTACGCATGCCGTTCAACGCGATGGCAAAGGCGACGCGGACCACGGCCGGCTCGCTGCGGCGTCTCTGGATCGGCTCGGAACTGGATATCGCGGACATCGGAACCTCCTGTCGCGCCGTGCCGAAATCCTCTCGCCGCAGACCTCACTGCGCGACCCGATTTCCGGCACGGAAGCGTTGAACGGCTCCGGATATGGCACCGGCCCATTGATAAGTGAAACGAATGTTTATAATCTGAAACATCACGATCAATGATGACAGGCCGGCCGGGGCGGGTGGCCGTCCCAGAGGATTCCCGATGACCGCACTGATCGATATCGACCAGCTCCGCACCTTCATCGCCATTGCCGAGACCGGCAGCTTCACCAAGGCGGCGGATGTCGTGCACAAGACCCAGTCCGCCGTCTCGATGCAGATGAAGCGGCTGGAGGAGCGACTGAACAAGCCGATTTTCGCACGCGACGGCCGCGCCTCGAAGCTGACCGACGATGGCGAGCGTCTGCTCGATTACGCCCGCAAGATCGTGAAGCTGAATCTCGACGCGCTCGCGGCGTTTTCCGGTCCCGAGTTGTCCGGCCGCGTGCGGCTTGGGGTCCCGGATGATTATGCCGACCGTTATCTGCCGGAAATCATGGCGCGGTTTTCGCGCTCCTATCCCGGCGTCGAACTGACGGTGCTGTGCGAGCCATCGGTGGATCTGCTGCGGCGCATCGATGCCAACGACCTCGACCTTGCTATCATCACCACGACGGAGACGCAGCGCAGCGCCGAGCCGTTCCGGCAGGAGCGTCTGCTCTGGGTCACGTCCGTGCGTCACGCCACCCACACCGAGAATCCGCTGCCGCTGGCGCTCGGCAAGCAGAGCTGCGCCTGGCGCCGGATCGCGCTGGAGCGTCTCGAAGGGATCGGCCGGCCGCACCGCGTGATCTACACAAGCTCCAATGCCGGTGCCTATGTCGCGGCCGTGCTGTCGGGGCTTGCCGTCTCGGTGGTGCCGGAATCGACCCTGCGGCCCGGCATGCGGGTGCTGACGCCGGCCGACGGCTTTCCGGATTTGCCCTATTGCCGCATCGGCCTCGTGCGCAACCCGCACGAAAGCTCGGCGCTGGCCGATGCGCTGGCCGAGCACATCATCTCGTCGCTCGACAACCTGTCGGAGAACGCGCAGGCGGCGGAATAGGCGCGGGGCTTACGCCTTCCGCGCCGGACGCAGCACCAGCACGTTGCCAATCAGCACGGCGACAAGTCCGAGCGCGGCCACGAGACTCCACTGGAAGTTCTCGACGACGGTCGAGACCGCGAGCGCGACCACTGGTCCGAGTACCGTGACATAGGCCGCGCGATCCGCGCCGATGCGTCCGAGCAGCGTGAGATAGCAGGCGAAGGCCAGCACCGACGCGATCAGCGCCAGATAGATCAGGCCGCCGAGATAGGGCAGCGTCCATTCCACGGTGAAGGTGTGGCCGCGGATGAGCGCGTAGATCGCAAGTCCGGCGCTTCCATACAGCATGCCGTAGCCGGTCGATGCGAAGACCGGGAATTTGCGGATCGAGATGCGCGCGGACACCATGTTGGCGAAGCAGAAGGCGAGTGTGCCAGCGAGACTCAAGCCCAGCGCCGCCAGCGCACTTTGCGGCAGCGCGTGTTCGGAGAATTGCGGATAGAACAAAGCGGCCATGCCGGCGGTGCCGAGAAGGCCGCCGATGACGACCCGGCGGTCGACCGGCGACTTGAGAATGAGCGCGCCAAGCCAGACATTGATGAAGGATGCCAGCGAGAACACGATCGACAACAGTCCCGACGGCAGCGTCTCGGCGGCATGGTAGAACAACAGAAAGTTCAGCGAGAACAGCAGCAGCCCGAGCGCAGCGAACATGGCATGATCGCGCGGGGCGTAGCGCAGCCGGTCGCCGCGGATGGCGGCGATCCCGAGCATGAAGGCGCCGGCCAGCGTGAAGCGCCAGAACATCGACACATCGGGCGAGACCACGCCGACCTGGAAATGGATCGCGATCCAGGCGAAGCCCCACGCCAGCACGACGGTCGCATACAAGGCAAAGTCGAAGGGGGTCAGCTTGGCGCGGCTCAGCACAAGTCCGCCGCCTTGGCATCGATGGCACGCACCAGATCGGCGGGTGCGATTTCGATCTGCAGCCCGCGGCGCCCGCCATTCACGAGGATCGTCGGGTGCGCGAGTGCCGCGCGTTCGATGAAGGCCGCGGCGCGCTTCTTCTGGCCGAGCGGCGAGATCCCGCCGACGTGATAGCCGGTGATGCGTTCGGCTTCCGCCGGCGGCAGCATCGCGGCCTCCTTCGCGCCCGCCGCGGCTGCAAGCCGCTTCAGGCTGACCTCCCTGTCGGAGGGCGCCAGCACGCACAGGATCGCAGAACCGGCTTTCGCCATCAGCGTCTTGAGCAGGCGTTCCGGCGCGATGCCGAGCGCTTCAGCCGCCTGCAGGCCGATACGCGCGGCATTCGGATCGTAGTCGTATTCGTGCAGCGTGAAGGCGATGCCGGCCTTCTCAAGCGCGCTGGTGGCGGGCGTTGCCTTGGCCATCAATAGGCATACTCGTCGAATACCGGTTCGACCGAGCCTCTCCACGGCCCGTGAAACTTCGCCAGCAATTCTTCCGCCGGCGTCTCGCCGCGCGCGACCAGATCTTCCAGCGTTACGAGATATTTGGTTTCGTCCTCACCGCCGGGATTGAGGCGGCGCCGGCGGGCCAGCCCCGCACGCGCGAGTTTTAGCGTCTCGTCCGCAAGCGAGAGCATGTTGCGATTGCGGATGGTGGCGGCGAAGCCCTGCACCGGAACATCGTCGCGCAGCTTTTGCCGCTCGTCCGCGCTCCAGCCCTTGACGAGATCCCACGCCGCATCGAGCGACGCATCGTCGTAAAGGATGCCGGCCCAGAATGCCGCGAGTGCCGGCAGCCGCCGCCATGGTCCGCCATCGGCGCCGCGCATCTCGAGATAGCGCTTCAGCCGCACCTCCGGAAAGATCGTGGAGATGTGGTTGGCCCAGTCCGAAATGGTGGCGCGCTCGCCCGGCAATTGCTTCAGCTTGCCGGCGAACAGGTCGCGGAACGACAGGCCGGATACGTCGATATAATCGTCGCCGCGCTTGACGAAATACATCGGCACGTCGAGCGCGTAATCGACCCAGCGCTCGAAGCCCATGCCGTCCTCGAACGCCCAGGGCAGCATGCCGGAGCGGTCGGGATCGGTGTCGCGCCAGACTTCGGAGCGGAAGGAGAGGAAGCCGTTGGCCTTGCCTTCGGTGAAGGGCGAGTTCGCGAACAAAGCGGTCGCGACCGGCTGCAGCGCCAGCGACACCCGCAGCTTCTTGACCATGTCGGCTTCCGACGAGAAGTCGAGATTGGTCTGGACCGTGCACGTCCGGTACATCATGTCGAGGCCGAGATTGCCGACCTTCGGCATGTATTGCGTCATGATCCGGTAACGGCCCTTCGGCATCACCGGGATCTCGCTGCGCGTCCATTTCGGATTCATGCCGAGCCCGAGAAAGCCGATGCCGAGCGGGCGGGCGACTTCCCGCACCTGCGCCAGATGCGCCATCAATTCGGTGCAGGTCTGGTGCACGGTTTCCAGCGGCGCGCCGGACAATTCGAACTGGCCGCCGGGCTCGAGCGAGATCGCGCCGCCGCCGGTGACGTCGTAAAGCCCGATGATGTTGTCGCGCTCCATGATCGGCTCCCAGCCGAGGAGCAGCTGCATGCCTTCGAGCAGCGTGCGAATGCCACGCTCGCCGTCATAGGGCACCGGCTCGTGACCGTGGACCGTGAACGGAAATTTTTCGTGCTCGGTGCCAATCCGCCATTCGGCTTTTGGCTTGCAGCCCGATTCGAGCCACGCGACGAGTTCGTCGCGTCGCTCGACCGGCGTCATGTCGATCTGGTCACGGGCCATAGAGAATCCGGCGAAAGGGCCGCGACCATACACGCGGGTCAGAGGAAAGGGCAATCTGCCCGCGGCCGGCAAAAGTGGGTACCGGTTTTGCCGCGCGCTACGCGCATGGATGGGCCGCGCGCTGCGGGCATATATGGGTTGCGGGCCGCGGCTTGATAGGTGCAGCGGAATCGACATAACGGGTCCATGCCGCTTCCCTCCCGTCAGACCCTGCTGAAACTCGGCGAAACCCTGCTGATCGGGACCATCGGCGGCGCCGTCCTGACCTTTGCCGGTATCCCTGCCGGGTGGCTGTCCGGCGCGATGATCGCGGTCGCGATCGCCGCCCTGGCCGGGCGGCCGATGACGATGCCGGCGCCGCTGGCCCGCGTCGTATTCGTGCTGATCGGGATTTCGCTCGGCGGCGCGGTGACGCCGGAGACGCTGAAGGGGGTCGCCACCTGGCCGCTCAGCGTCGCGCTGCTGTGCGTCGGCATGATCTGCGCGATGTTCGGCAGCGCCGCCTATCTGAAAAAGGTGCATGGCTGGACCATGCTGTCAGGCCTGTTCGGATCGGCGCCGGGTGCGCTGTCCCAGGTGATGGCCTATGCCACGCAATACCAATCCGATCTGGCCGGAATAGCGATCGTCCAGACCATCCGGGTGGTGATCCTGACCGCCTTGCTGCCAGTGGTGCTGGCCCTGTTCGGGCTGATTCCGGCGCCTGATGCCGCGCGCAGCTTCGCGGTGACGGATTCGATCCTGGAGATCGCGCTCCTGGTCGGCATATCGACCGCGGCGGCGGTGGTCGCGCATTTCGTACGCTTTCCGGGGGGACTGATCTTCGGCGCGATGCTGGCCTCGGCGATCCTGCATGGCTCGGGCCTGATCCATGCGGCGATGCCATGGTGGATTGTCAGCGCGGTGATGGTGGCGCTGGGCGCGCTCACCGGCTCACGCTTCGCCAATACCGAACTGCGCATGCTGTGGAAGCATGTCGGCGCGGCGCTCGGCTCGTTCACGGTTGCGGTGGCGATCGTGTCGGTGTTCGCCGCCACGGCAGCCTTCGCGCTGAATCTGAACCTGTCGGACGTTGTGGTCTCGTATGCGCCTGGCGCGCTCGACGCGATGATGATTCTCGCGCTCGCGCTGCATCTCGACCCGATCTTCGTCGGCGCGCATCACGTCGCGCGGTTCATGCTGATTTCGGCGGCGCTGCCGCTATTCGTGAAGATTTACGGGCAGACGCCGCCGCCGCCGCCATCGAAACCGCTGGACAAGCGGCCGGTGCAGGAGGACTGAAAGAGCGTTTATTCCGCCGCGAGTGCGCGGTTGAGCTTCATGCCCAGCCGCTCCCAGACATCGATCAGCGCCGCCGCAAGGGCGTCGATCATCTTGTCATCGTGGTAGGGCGAGGGCGTCACGCGCAGGCGCTCGGTGCCCATCGGCACGGTGGGATAATTGATCGGCTGGATGTAGATGCCGTGATCGGCGAGCAGCATGTCGCTCGCGGCTTTGCACTTTTCCGGATCGCCGACCGCAATCGGGACGATATGCGTGTCGCTCGGCATCACCGGCAGGCCGGACGCGGTGAGCACCGCCTTCACCCGCGCCACCCGGTCCTGGTGGCGGTCCCGCTCCCATTGCGATTGCTTCAGATGCCGGATCGAGGCGGCTGCTGCGGCGCAGACTGCCGGCGGCAGCGCGGTGGTGAAAATGAAGCCCGGCGCGTAGGACCGCACCGCGTCGCAGACCGCGTGGCTCGCAGCGATATAGCCGCCGAAACAGCCGAACGCCTTGCCGAGCGTGCCCTCGATAACATCGAGACGATGCATCACGCCGTCGCGTTCGCAGACGCCGGCGCCGCGGGCGCCATACATGCCGACCGCATGCACCTCGTCGATGTAGGTCATGGCGCCGTATTTCTCGGCCAGATCGCAAATTGCACTGATGGGAGCGATATCGGCATCCATCGAATAGATGCTCTCGAACAGGATTAGCTTCGGACGGCTCGGGCCGGCTTCGATCAGCAACTGTTCGAGATGTGCGAGATCGTTGTGACGGAAGATCTTCTTTTCGCAGCCCGACTGGCGCACGCCCTCGATCATCGAATTGTGGTTATAGGAATCCGACAGGATCAGGACGTTCGGGATCAGCTTGGCGAGAGTCGCGATACCGGTCTGGTTCGAGACATAGCCGGAGGTGAAGATCAGCGCGGCTTCCTTCCCGTGCAGGTCGGCGAGTTCGGCCTCAAGCTCGACCAGCGGATGATTGGTGCCGGAGATGTTGCGGGTGCCGCCGGCGCCGGCGCCCATGCGGGTTGCGGTCTCGACCATGGCGCCGATGACCTTCGGGTGCTGGCCCATGCCGAGATAGTCGTTGGAACACCAGACGATGATTTCGCGCGGCCCTTCAGGCGAGTGCCAGATGGTCTCCGGGAACCGGCCCGCGATCCGCTCCAGGTCGGCGAACACGCGATAGCGCCGTTCATCGTGCAGGCGCTTCAGGGCGGTGTCGAAAAAAGCCTGGTAATTCATGACTTTAGAGAATCCTGCCGAGGACCATCCAGAGTTCGTCGCGTGGGCCTCGATGCCAGTTCAACCCGAGAATGGTTTTAGAAGCGTTCGACCTTGTTTGTCGAGGTATGGATGACCTCAATTCCATGCAGACCGGCTTGATATCGATCAAAATTGCCGGATTTCTGCCGCTCCGATGGGCCGTTCAGCCTTTCGCAGCGGACCCGATCCGGGTGCGCTCGCCCTTGGAACCAGCCGCCGGGCAGGGCGTTCACACCGCGACAAATCGAACGAAGTGTGGAGGCTGGACAATGGGACGTGGACTTCTTCTGTGGCTGATCGGGATTCCGCTGCCGATCATTCTGGTGATCTGGCTGTTCGGCGGCCTGAGCTAATCCGGGTTCCCCTCAGCGATCGACCGCCCCATTCGGGGCGGTCTTTGCATTCCAGCAGCGCCTTACGGATTGCGCTTCGCGTCGGCCTCGATTGCCTGTTCGAGCTTCCGGCTGAGCATCCAGGAAATCGCCAGGAACACCACCAGCGACGCGATGCTGAGTCCCGACACGGCGTCGCCCAGCACCTTGTCGGACACCGTGCCGAAGGCATATCCGACCAGTACCATCGAGATCGCCCAGATCGCCGAGCCGATCAGGTTCAGGATCAGGAACAGGCCCCACGACATTCCCGAAAGACCATATGCAAACGCGCCGAGCCCGCGAATGCCATAGGGAAACCGGTGGATCAGCGGCAGCCAGAGCGCGTGCCGGTCGACCAGCCGTTTCACCGTGACCGCATGCGCGGAAACGCGCGGCCAACGTGCCAGCAGGCCCTCGCCATAGCGGCGGGCGAGCCAGAACCGCACCACGTCACCGACGAAGCTGCCGGCGAAGCAATGGATGATCGTCAGCTTGAGATCGAGCACGCCGAGCTGGGCCGCGTAGCCCGCAAACAGCGCCATCAGCATCGCATGCGATGCCGCATAGGCGAAGATGAAGGCATAAGCGACCTCGCCATGCTGGCGGACGACGTCGATAAGCTGGGAGAGGTCGGTCATGTGTTCCCGGTGGTGGCAAGCTTGCGCAGCGCCTCGTCCGCCGTGAGCACATCGCCGAATTGCTGGAAGACATTTTCCAGTGCCGCGCGATGCTCGTCGTCGGACAGGGCCGCGCAGCAATCGGACAGCAAGACCGTCTTGAAGTCGAGCATCATAGCGTCGCGGGCTGTCGACTCGCAGCAGACATTGGTCTTGGTGCCGGCGATCAGAACGGTGTCGATACCGAGGCTGCGCAGCAGCCGTTCGAGTTGCGAGGAGCCTGCAATCAGCGCGCTGTAGCGGTTTTTGATCACGGTGTGGTCTTCGGGCGACACCTGGAGTTCCTGCCAGATCGTCTGCTGACCTGGCGCAAGTGCCGCCATGGTGCGATCGCGCACCGCTTCGCCGACCACGTGGTTGAAAAACAGGCTCCAGTCGCTACGCCCATCGCGGCTTGTATTGGCATGCACCACCCAGATCACCGGGCAGCCGCGCTTGCGCAACTCACCGGTCAGAGCATTGATCGCGGGCACGATCGCGCGCGAAAGCGGCACTTCGGCCGGCGCACCGGGGGCGCAAAACGCGGTCTGCATATCGATGACGAGGAGCGCCGTACGTGCCGGATCGAGACGGTCGAACCAGTCGGCGCGGCCGCGGCGTGCCAGCACGCGGGCAATGATTTCGGGGCGGATGGACACCGGATGCATGCACTTGTTCTCGATCGGTCACGCCTTCGTCATCGGGCGAAAGCAGTGTGATAGCTGAAGAAGATGTTGTTTTCGGCGGTTTTTAACCAGTCCGAGGTTGAAGCATGGGCCCCGAATAGCATATATGCGCGGCGCTGGATCGAACTGGAGTTGGAATGGCAAGCTTTAAGGACACGGACCTCAAGGACCGTCAAAAAAATGCCTCCGAAGCACGGAAGGCGATGTTGGAGAAATTCCTCGCAAAGGCGGAAGACCCGGTTCTCGAGCAGCGCCGCGTAGAGCGCGCCGCGATCGAGGAGGCGCGCAAAATCCGCCAGGCGGAGCGCGAGGAGGCCCGCAAGATCGAAGAGGC
>JAEZBA010000057.1 GCA_023430245.1 Pseudomonadota bacterium | reverse complement strand
TTCGCCAGCATGCGATTGAACGAGGCTTTGCGCAGCGAGCCGCAAATGGTGATCACATTCGACATTTCGGATACCTCTTGGGACGATCAATCGGGGACAGGGTTGCCCGGCAGGCCGCTTGATAGCGGTGCGGCGCAGAAATGTCATCCGCCGGAAAAGCAAAAGCCGGCCTCCGGCGGAGTGAACCGCCGGTGCCGGCCTTTGCCCCCTCTGGACGGGTTGCCAGTCTTAGCGCTGCTCGATGCCCGCCTTTTTCATCAGATCGCTCCATTTGGCGATCTCTGAAGAAACGTGCTTGGTCAGTTCCTCGTTGGTCGAGGTCTTGACCACGATGCCAGTCTTGGCGATCGCCTGCTTGACCTCGTCCTTGGTGAGCACCTGATGGACCGCCTTGGTGAACTTTTCGACGACCGGCTTCGGCGTCCCCGCCGGCAGCGCGAAGCCGTACCAGCTGGTGACGTCGTAGCCGGGCACGCCCGCTTCGGCGAGCGTCGGCAGATCCGGATAAGCCGGATTGCGCTCAGACGACGTGACGGCCAGCGGCTTGACGTTACCTGACGCAATCTGCCCGCGAACCGCAGGCAGCAGCTCGAAGGTGAGCTGTACGTCGCCCTGCATCAGCGCGGTCACAACGTCCGGCGTGGTCTTGTAGGGGATGTGCTTGATGTCGGTGCCGGACTGAACCCGGAACAATTCGCCGGCGAAATGCTGGGTGGTGCCGACGCCGCCGGCGGCGCCGTAATTGTACTTGCCGGGGCTTGCCTTCGCTTTTGCAACGACGTCCTTGACATCCTTGGCTTCGAATTTCGGCGATGCCACCAGCAGCAACGGCACCGTGCCGATCTGGGTCGCCATCTCGAAGCTTTTCACCGAGTCATAGGGCAGCTTCTTGTACAGTGCGCCTGCGACCGCATGTGCGTTGATGAGCACGAGTACCGTGTATCCGTCCTTGTCGGCCTTCGCGACCGAATCGGCACCGATCGTTGAGCCGGCGCCCGGCTTGTTCTCGACCACGAAGTTCTGGCCGAGTGTCTCCTGCAATTGCTGCGCGATGATGCGGCTCACGATGTCGGTGCCGCCGCCGGGTCCGTAGGGCACCAGGAACTTCACGGTCCGGGTCGGCCATTCCTGCGCGTTCGCCGGGCCGACACCCATTGCAAGGCTCAGTCCTGCCGCCACCAACGCAAGCCGAAGTTTCTGATTCATCCGTTCTCCTCCCGGTTTCTGTTCGTTGAACCATCACGCCAGTCACCGCATGCAGGCTTGGCGTTGTCCCGTCTCGCCGCCAGCGAGGCGGCTTGACGATAGTTCACATATATGAACTAATTTCAGAAATGAAACCGAAGTCGGACGCCGCTGTCAAGTCAGCCAACCGCGCACTCGACATTCTTGAGTACGTGGCGGATGCGGCAGAACCGCCCACCTTCTCGCGTCTGCTGGCCGATCTGAATGTCCCGCGTTCGAGCCTGTTTCATCTTCTGAACAATCTGCTGGCGCGCGGATATCTGGAGCAGGACGGATCGGGCGGGCGCTATCGCCTAGGCCAGCGGGTCGCGCTTTTGGCTACCCGGCTGAAAGGTCCCACGCTCGCCGCGGCCGTGCTGCCGCATTTGCGGTCCTTGACCGACCTGCTCAATGAAACGTCCGGTTTCAACGTCTGGGTCGGAGACAGCGTCGAAGCTGTCGCGACCGCGATGGGGCGTCAGGCGCTGGCCTTCACCATGAAAGTCGGCGAGCGCGCGCCGCTCTATGCCGTTTCATCGGGAAAGATCGTGCTGTCCCGGTTGAGCAATGACGAACTCGGCGCCTATCTTGCTCGCGTCGAATTGCAGCAGATCACCGCGCACACGCTGCAGTCGAAAAGTATATTGCGAAAACAGGTCAGCGCAGTGCGGCAGGACGGCTTCGCCTATTCGCGCGAAGAATTCACCCCCGGCATTACCGGCATCTCGACCGCAGTCATCAAGGACGGACATTTCCTGGGCACGGTCAATCTCGCGGTGCCGACGGCGCGTTTTACCGAAAGCCAGGATGTCGCGTTCCGCCGCGAAATGCGTTCCGCCGCCACGGCGCTCGGCCATGCCCTCCATGCCGAGATGATCGCGGCGTATAAGCGGGAACGGGACATGCCTGCAGCACCGCGGATCGCCGCGCCGCTTCCCGCAGACCAGCCTGAGTCCGCGTCAGAGCTCTAAGCCAGCAGCCGATTGGCAAGGCCGACCGAACGCCCGGTGGCTTTTAATGCATCACAGGTTTCTTCGGTCAGCGGGATGCCGGCTTTCAGTCGATCGGCGCGCCGTCGCGCCTCCGGCTCACCGGGCAACAAAACTGGTTCGTTGGCGTCGATCGGCTTTGCATCCTTTACGTAAGCCAGAAACCGGGACAATTCGGCCGGCAACAATTGTTCCGGATCGACCCGCTGCGGGTCGACGTAGAACGAGAACATGCCTTGCGACCAGCGCTTTTCGGGATTGGACGCACCATTGCCAGTCAGCGCGCCGCCGAGCAATTCGCACATCAGCGCGAGTCCCGATCCCTTGTGATCGCCGAAGGCCCGCAGCGCGCCCTTGCCCTGCTTGTGATCGCGGATCCCGGAGGCCGGGTCGTAGTCGCCATAAAGGTCGCGCGGATCGTTGCTGGCCTTCCCCTCGGCGGACACGAGCGCATCGGCGGGAAGCGGCTTGCCGCCCTGGCTTGCGACCAGCACCTTGCCTTCGGCGACCAGCGAGGTGGCGAAATCGAGGATGACCGGCAGCCCGGCTGAACGCGGCATGCCGATGCAGACCGGAGCGGTGGAGAAACGCCGGTCGATGCCACCGAACGGCGCGACCAGCACCGAGCCTGCGACATTGACAAAATGCACCGACACGATGCCCTGCTCGGCCGCCATCTCGGCCCATTCGCCGACCCGGCCGACATGCCCCGAGTGACGCAATCCAATCGCCGAGAGGCCATGCGCGCGGCACTTCTCGATGCCGAGCGATACCGCCTGTGGCGCGATGGTCTGGCCGAATCCGAATTGCCCGTCGAGGATCGCAAGCACCGGAATGTCGACCACCCGCTGCACCGTCTGGTCGGCGACGATCAGTCCGTCGCGCCGCCAAGCCGCGTAGCGCGGCACGCGGGCGACGCCGTGACTGTCATGTCCGGTCAGATTGGCATTGACCAGACAGCGGCCGATCCGCGTGGCTTCTTCCTGTGACGAACCGAGAGCGGCGAAGATATCGGCAACGAAGGCTGTCAGCTTTGCGGCATCGACGAGAACCATTGATCAGGACCCCTGCCCGTTGGCGACCGCGGGCGCGACCACGTCTTTCCAGTTCGGCACTCTGTCTTTCAAACGACTGTCCCGCCGCAGATAGGTCGCAGTGGCTTCGACGCCGAACACGCCGCTGCCGAAATCGTCCTTGAGGTCGCGCAGGATGCCCTCGACCGTGCGGGCATCCAGCGTCTGCGACGGTTCCCATTTCAGCCAGATCATCGCGGCGCGGCGCGGATCGTTGCGGATGATGGTGGAGGCTTCGTCGATCGCTTTCGCCAGAACCTCCGGCAGCTTCGGATGCGAAACCAGCGCAGACTTCGGAGAGGCCATCACCAGAAACGAGGTCTTGCCCCCCATAATGTCGACCGATGACGTGACTGCGCGGACCCTGGAATCCTTGAGCGCGATCTGGGTGAAGGGCGGCGAGGAGAAATAGGCCGCTATCCCCTTGCCCTCGGTCAGGGCGTCGAGCGACTCCTGATGTGGCATCACCACCAATTGCTGGCGCAACCGCTCGCGACCGAACCACGGATGGGTTTGCATCGAAAGATAGCTCACCTGCGGCGCAGTCAGCATCGGCACCGCGATCTTGTCGGCGGGCTTCAGGTCATTGATTGCGCGAATGTTCGGGCGCGCGGTCAGGAGCACGAGCGGCAGGGTGGTGATGCCCGACACCGCGAGCAATTCTTGCGGTGTCTGCCGCGCTGCGTCGCGAGCCAGCAGAAAAGCCGGCAACCCATAGGCGCCGGCCGCAATCTCCCCCTT
>JAEZBA010000395.1 GCA_023430245.1 Pseudomonadota bacterium | reverse complement strand
AGCCGTTCATATTCAGCGTGACGATGTCGTCGAATTCTTCCGGCGTCGTTTCCGCGCCGGTCTTGCCGACAGGTCCCGAACCGCCGGCGACATTGACCAGAATGTCGATGCGGCCGAACGCCTTGATAGTTTCATCGGCGGCCTGATCGCAGTCGCCGGGCCGGGTCAGATCGCAGGGCACGATGATCGCCTCTGCCCCGGCGGCCGTGATCTCGTTCGCCACCGGCTCGATTGCCGACACGTCGCGGCCGACCAGCGCCAGCTTCGCGCCTTCTGCGGCAAACGATCGGGTGATCGCCGCGCCCATGCCCTTGGCCGGACCGGTGATGATCGCCACCCGGCCTTTCAGTCCCAATTCCATTGTCGATTCCCCGGCTTTCGATCCGCACGCGCTCATCCCTCCCCCGCGTTGCGAGGGAGGGATGAAAAGAAGGATCAGAACAGCTTCTTCGGCAGGTCGGCGGCCGGCGGCATGAATTCCGCGGTGAACACTTCGTCGACCGTCGGGGTGCGCGGCAGCTTGTTGGCCTGCACCAGGATGTCGATCGAGCCCTTCAGGCGATCCTTGTCGATATTGCCGAGACCGATCTTGGCGATCTCCGGATGGTTCATCTCGTCCTTCAGCGTCGCGTCGAAGCGCTCGCGCTCCACCGGAGTCTTGATCAGCGGCTCGCGCTTGGCGACGGCCGCGACCGCGGCATCGGGATCCTTCAGGGCATCCTGCATGCCCTTGTTGAGCGCGCGCAGGAAGCCCGCGACCGCTTTCGGATTGTCCTTCACCAGCTTCTTCGAAACGATGATGGCGTTGGAATAGAGGTCCATGCCGTAGTCGCCGAAGTTGATGTAGCGCAGCTTCTCGTCCGGCACGCCGATCAGCTTCGCCGAGAAGCGGATGGTGTTGACATAGCCGAACACGCCGTCGACCTGCCCCTGCATCAGCATCTGCTCGCGCAGATTCGGCTGCATGTTGGTGATCTCGACCTTGCTGCAATCGATCTTGGTGATCTGGCACAGGGCCGGAAACAGCTTGAGCGCGCCGTCATTGGCCGCACCGCCGAGTTTCTTGCCGACAAAGTCCTTCGGCTCCTTGATCGGTGAGTCGGCCTTCACCGCCACCGTGAAAGGCGGACGGTTGTACATGACATAAACCGCGATCGGCGCTTCGTCCGGCTTGCGCGCGGCCAGTTCGATCAGCGCATTGATGTCGCCGAAGCCGATGTCGTAGGTGCCGTTCGCCACCAGCGGCACCGCGGCGCCGGAGCCATTGCCCTGATCCATGGTGACGTCGAGGCCTTCGGCTTTGAAATAGCCGCGATCGTCGGCGAGGAAGAACCAACCCTGCGGGCCCTGATATTTCCAGTTCAGGACCATCTTCAGTTTGGTCTGTGCCGCCGCCGGCGCAGCAAATGCCAGGGTGCCGCCGATTGCAGCGGCAAGGGCCAGGCCTAAGGTTCGAAATCGCTTCATGACGCGCTCCTGTTGTCGGGGCTCCCGGGCCAGGCCCCTGCTCAGGCGGGTGCAATCCACGTGCCCCACCACATGAAGGCAGACGCTAGGCGCGATCAGTGATACGATCTGCCGCTGATTTCTTGCCGGGGCGCTGTCTTTTCGGCATCGCTAAAGATCCGGCGCACGCCGTCGCTGAGCTTAAGTGTATGAAACACCTGCGGTTTTTACATTATTTCGACGCGGTGGCGCGGGCCGGATCGATCCGCAAGGCCGCCGAACGGCTCAATGTCACCTCGTCCGCCGTCAACAGGCGCATCATGGACCTGGAAGCGGAACTCGATACGCCGCTGTTCGAGCGCCGACCGCGCGGGGTGCGGCTCACCGCCGCCGGCGAATTATTCATCCATCATGTCCGCGGCCAGACCGCCGACCTCGACCGGGTGCGGTCGCAGATCGAGGATCTGAAGGGCCTGCGCCGCGGTACGGTCCGCATTTCCGCCAGCCAGGCGCTGGTGCTGGAATTCCTGCCGCGTGAAATCGCCATCCATCGCGCGCGATTTCCGCTCGTGCATTTCGACGTGCGCGTGCAGGACCATATCCGCGCCATGCAAAGCCTCGCCGATTACGAAGTCGATCTCGCGCTGGTGTTCCGCCCGCCCTATCTGCCGAACTTCCGCCCGCTGATGTCGTTCGAGCAGCGGCTGGTTGCGCTGATGCCGGCCGGCCATCCGCTGGCAGCCAGGCCGTCGCTGCGCTTGCGTGACTGCGCGCGCTATCCGGTGGCGCTGGCGGAGCCCGGAATCGGCGGCCGTCAGTTGCTCGACGAGGCGTTGGCGAGGCGCAACTTGCGCTTCGATATCGTCGCGCAATCCAACTCGTTCGAATTCCTGCGCCATCTGGTGATGCGCGACAATGTCATCTCGTTCCAGATCCGGATCGGCGTCGCGTCGGACGAGCACCGCGGCATCGTGATGCGCGAACTGGACGAGCGCGATACACCCCGCGCCGACCTTGTGCTCGGCCAGTTGAACGACCGCAACCTGCCGGTGGCCTCCGCCAAGTTTGCCGAACAGTTGACGCAATCGCTGCTGGCCATGCGTGGTGAGGCGCTGCGCGCAAGCGCGTGATTTTTCACAACCACTCCCGATCGACGGAAATCGCCATGCTGTCTCGCCTGTTGGTCATTGCCTTGCTCCTGCTCCCGGCCCCGGCTTTGGCCGACGTCAAGGACGTCCGGAACAGGATCGCGGCCCTGGCGCCGAATGCGCTGGTGCTGGTGATGAACGCAAAGGGCGAGACGCTGCTGGCGCAGAATGCCGACGAGCCGTTCGTCCCGGCTTCGGTCACCAAGATCGTCACGGCCTGGCTGGCAATGCAGGTGCTGGGCGGCGACTACCGCTTCGAGACCCGCTTCTATCTGGACGACAAGCGCATGCTCTATGTGCGCGGCGGCGGCGATCCGTTCCTGATTTCGGAGGAACTGGCGTCGCTCGGGAAGAACCTGGTCGCGGCCATCGGCAAGAAACCGATCACCGGCATCGTGCTGGACGCAAGCTATTTCCCGCCCGATCTGCGAATCCCCGGCATCGAGAATGACGACGAGGCCTATAACGCCCTGAACACCGCGCTGGCGGTAAACTTCAACACCGTCAATGCCGTCCGCAAAGGCAACACCGTGCGCTCGGCCGAGAAGCAGACGCCGATCACGCCGCTCGCCATCAGCGAGTTCAAGGCGCGGGGTCCCAAGGGCCGCGGCCGCATCAGCCTGAGCCAGGACCCGAAGGTGAGCCTGCAATATGCCGGGGAGCTGATCGCCGCCTTCATCGACAAGGCAGGCGGCAGCGTGAAGGGTGACATCTCGACCGGACCCGTGCCTGCGGGGTTGAAGCCGGTCTATGTCCACCGGCAATCGCGTCCGCTCTCGAGCGTGCTGTTCGAACTCCTCAAGGCCTCCAACAATTACATCGCCAACCAGGTCTTTCTGGAAATCGGCGCACAGCGTTTCGGTCCGCCCGCCAGTCTCGAGAAA
>JAEZBA010000345.1 GCA_023430245.1 Pseudomonadota bacterium | reverse complement strand
CGCGCCGCATGCCTGGCTCGGGACCGGACGGAGGATCGGGGATTCGCTGTGCGACCGGCGGGGGGTGGGGTTTACGTTGCTGCGGCTCGGGGGCAATGCCTCCGACGCCACGGCATTCGCGGCTGCGGCCCGGCGGCTGAAGATGCCGTTCACGCAGCTCGATATCCCGAACGATAATATCCGCGCCTTGTATGATCGCGATCTCGTACTGATCCGGCCCGACCAGCATGTCGCCTGGCGCGGCAATGCCGTGCCGGCTGACACCGAGGCGTTACTCCGCCGGCTCACGGGCTTTGGCTAAATCCCTCTTGAACAATCGCGCACGCCGATAGCGTGCTGCGCATCGACCGACCGTCACTCCCCTCTTTCCAGTCCCGCCGCATGTTTGCCAACCGCCAGAATCTGGGCCTGCTGCTTGGCGCACTTGGCGCTGTGATTTTCGCTGGCAGCCTCCCCGCCTCCCGCATCGCCGTGTCCGAAGTCGATCCGTATTTTCTCACCGCGATGCGCGCGGCACTGGCGGGCCTGGCGGGCGCACTGGTCCTTGTCCTCACCCGCCGGCCGCTGCCGCCGCGCGCTGCGTGGTGGCCGCTGATCGCCTGCGGGATCACCATCGTGCTCGGCTTCCCTCTCCTCACGGCTATTGCGGTGGTCACGGGGCCGTCGTCGCATGGCGGCGGCATCCTCGGGATCATGCCGCTGATGACCGCGGCTGCAGCGGCCGTGATCGAGGGCGAACGCCCGAGCCCCGGCTTCTGGGTGGCCGCCGTCGTCGGATCGGCCCTGGTGATGACCTTCGCGATCTATCGCAGCGGCGGATACGCGCTCTCGGCGGGCGACATCCTGCTGCTGGCGGCCGTCGTGTGCGGCGGCGTCGGCTACCCCTATTCCGGCCGCCTCACCGGACTGATGCCGGGCTGGGAAGTGATTTCCTGGGCGGTGCTGCTCTGCCTGCCGCTGTCGCTGCTCGCGGTGTGGCTGACCTGGCCTGCGGATGCCGCCGCGATCTCACCACGGGTCTGGACCGCCATCGTCTATGCCGGGCTGATGGCGCAATATTTCGGATTTTTTCCCTGGAATGCCGCCATGGGGATGGCCGGGATTGCCCGCATCGGACAGATCGGCCTGCTGCAGCCCTTCATGGTGGTGCTGATCGCGGCACTGTTCGCGCGCGAGCCGATCGATCCGCTGACCGTAGCGTTTGCAATCGCCGTCGTGGTGACGGTTGCGATCGGCACCCGCATGCGCGTCGGCCGGATGCGCACGCCATGACAATCAGTCGACGAGATAAATCGGACTCGACCAGGCCTGGTTGCCGTCGGCCTGGGTGACGCGGAGATAGACTGGCAGGTCGGCGCCGCCGGTGAATGTCACCTCGTGCTCGAACGAGACATGCCGGCTCCAGTCGTCGTCAGGAAGACGGTAGACCGTCAGCTTGCGCCCGAGCCCGCCCCCCTCGAACACCACCGGCTCGTCGCCGAGCGTTGCGAGATCGACACGGCCCGAGACGATGTTGGTGTCGATGCTCAAGATGCCGGCATGCGCTTTGTCGAGCCACAGGTCGAGGCCGGCAATATTGCCGGTCGTCACCGAGGTCCAGGTGAGCGCGCGGCCCTCCTCAATTTCTTCAACCTTGCGCTCCGGATTGAGAAAATTGACCGGCGCAAAACGCGCGATGCGGTTGCCATCGAGTGAAAGCTTGCCCTGCCAGATCGTCTCGCGCCCGCGCCCGCGATATTCCGCGCCCTCCCAGCTCACACGGATACGACGGCCCAGATCGGCCGCCGCATAGGGACGAACGCTCGCCGCAACCTCCTTGCCGTGCAGCACATCCACCCGCTCAATCGGCGCTGTACCGATGATCTCGGTCTTAAGCTTCATCGGTGTTGCACCAGGCGCAACGATATCGCCCATTGCGGCTTCGGTCGTGGTGCGTGTCTCGACCGGGCCGAGCTTGGGATCGTCGGAGAAGACAGTGACGGGTGAAGCGAAGGTGGCGCGCAGATCCATGAACAGACGCGGGCCGGTGGTTCCGTAGTGACGCCGCTTGCGCAAGGCCTCGAACAGCGCATCGCGCGACAATTCAGGCATGAAATAGCAGGTGAGCCCGCCTATCGCGCCAAAGCTCGACGCGCCAGGGCGCGTGGCGCCGGGGCGGCCCTTGTGGTCATCACTATGACACACCACGCCGACCCGATAGCCGCTGTCGAACGCGTCATGCAAAATCCATTCGAAGGTGCCCCAGCTAGAATGCACCTCGACCGACCGCTCGAGCTTTCCGTCATGCGCGAAGGTGATGTCGGCGTAGCGACCGCCGACATGCGCGATCACGACCGCGTCCTCGTCGCGGATCGCATCGAACAGATCGTGCGCGGTGTGGCACGCATCGGTGCTGGTCTCGCCGATGGTCAGGATGTGCGATGAGCGATGGATCGGCCGGCCCTCGCTGCGGTAGAAGATATTGCGGTCGCCGCCCATGCCGGTATTGCCGGACCATTCGTAGCCGGGCACGCAGAGGAACTGCCCCGGCTTGTCGAACTCCGCCGAAAGCCGGTTGAGCTCCGCCCAGAACGCATCCGTGATCTGGAAGTCATTACCCTGATGCCCGACGATGTCGACGAAGGCCTTGTCGCGGGCATAGCGGAAATAGCTTTCCGCCGGATTAGTGCCGACGGTCTCGCCGCTTTGCGCATGCAGATCGCCCCAATAGCGGCGAACCTGCGTCTGCGCGACCACCCGCATCGGATTGGCGCGCGCGAGTTCGTTTCCGTCGCGGTCGGAAATCGTCAGCGTCAGGTCACCCTCCTGATCGGCGACCAGATTGTCGATCACCAGCGGCCCGTCGCTCGCTTTCGCGTCGACCTGCCCCGGCAGATTTTGCACCGGCAACGAGGAGGCAAGCATCAGCCGCCGTTCGCCGAACATCGCCGGATTACCCCACAGATCTTCGGCAACAATGGCCAGACGAAACGGCTCGCCCGCCACAACGAGCGACGGTACGATCGCCTTGACGCTCGCGGGCGGGCCGGCAATCAGCTCGAAAGCGGGCGATGACGGCAGTTCGGTGAATTCATAGGTCGCGAAGGCGTCGACATAGGTCTTCAACTCGAACCGCTCCTCGCAATTCGTTTGCAGTCGAATACCGGGCGAGCCCTGCCTGCGGTCGCCGAAACGCACCGTAATGGTGTCGCCCTTGCGCAGATAACCGCGGCCGACGCGGATGAGCAGGGTGTTGACCCAAGGGCGCACATTTAGCCGCTCGAACCAGTATTCAAGCGTCGCCCCATTGCTGGCCTCGACGCTCGTATAATTCGCCGCCGCCGGATCCTTCAATTGCGGCTTCGCCATATCCGAGGTGGTGCGCCACGAGATTTTCAGCATGCCGGTATCGTCGATGCCGAATGTCCCGGCCGTGTAGGTCAGGGTCAGTTCGGCAAAGCTTCCCGCGACTTGCGGACCTGCGGGGCTGAGTACGGCAGCACCCATATGTTCGGGCAGATAATCAGCGAAAGGCATGCAATTTCACCAGCAAATGGCGCCACAATCGGCACGTCGCCCAGCGACGGCGCTTGATAAGACGTTATAGGACGACTTAGACTGTGGGCAACCGAAGAATGGAGCGTCAGTGCGCAGCGGACCAAAAAAGTCGAGCCCTGCTCTCGACCGCGCCAGCCCGGAGCCGCTGTATCGGCAGATCGCGAGCCGACTGGAGGCTGCCATTCAGGACGGTACCTTGCGGCCGGGCGATCGCCTCGACTCCGAAACGGCGCTGACCGCGCATTACCGCGTCAGCCGCATCACGCTGCGTCAAGCGGTCGACGACCTCGTGCGCAAGCAATTACTGGTGCGCAAGCAGGGCAAAGGCACCTTCGTAACGGCACCGCCGGTGCGCCATGATCTCAGCCGCCGGCACGGACTGCTCGCCTCGCTGTTCGCACAGGCGGACGATGCCAGCGCACGCCTCGTGCGCTACGGACTGGTCGTGCCACCAGCCGACGTCGCAAAGGCGATGCGACTGCAACCCGGCGAACCCGCGCTCGCCGTTGAC
>JAEZBA010000340.1 GCA_023430245.1 Pseudomonadota bacterium | reverse complement strand
GGGCGAAGGATAAGCGCGGCGAGCTGCGCGGCATGCAGAGCGACGTGCATTCGCTCTCCGACCACGCTGCTTATCTGTCCAACAAGATCACGTTCCTGCTCGACGCCATGCAGGGCGTGGTCAATCTCGAGCAGAACAACATCATCAAGCTGTTCTCGGTGGTTGCGGTGGTGATGATGCCGCCGACGCTGGTCGCATCGATCTACGGCATGAATTTCGAGTTCATGCCCGAACTCAAGTCCGTCTACGGCTATCCGGTGGCGCTGATCGCAATGGTGGTGTCGGCTGTCGTGCCGTATCTGTTCTTCAAGTGGAAGAAGTGGCTGTAGCCGGCCTAAACGTGCTGGCCGCCATTGATGTGGATTTCAGCGCCGTGCACGTAGGATGACGTTTCTGTACACAGCACGTAGATGATCTTCGCGACTTCGTCGGGGGTGCCGAGCCGGTGCATCGGGATCTGCTGCTCGACGATTTTTTCAGTGCCGGGCGACAGGATCGAGGTATCGATTTCGCCGGGCGCGATCGCGTTCACGCGAATCCCGAGCGGACCGAAATCGGCGGCCATTTCGCGCGTCAGCGATGCCAGCGCCGCCTTAGAGGTGGCATAGGCCGCGCCCGCAAACGGGTGCACCCGCGAACCCGCGATCGAGGTGACGTTCACCACCGAACCTTGCGCGGCCTTGAGTTGATTCATGAGGCCGCGCGCCAGCATGATCGGGGCGAAGAAGTTCACCTGAAAGACGTGTTGCCAGGTCTTGAACTCGGTTCCGATGGCGCTGAGCCGCGCTCCGCCCGGTGCCTTGGGTGAAATCGCCGCATTGTTGACCAACGCATGCAGAAGCCCGCCCGCAAGTCGGCTCTGGATCTCGGCGATGGCCTCTTCGGTGTTGTCGGGATTGGAGAGGTCGACCTGGATATGATCCTCCGGGCCCGCCTCCCACGGGCAATTCTCCGGAAACGCGTTGCGCGAACAGGTGATGACGCGCCAGCCGGCGGCCGAAAAGCGCTTCACCGTCGCATGTCCGATGCCGCGGCTGGCGCCGGTCAGCAGGAGCGTGCGGCGCGGGCCGTTATGGTCGGACTGGGGCATCTAACAATCCTGTTGGGGCGCACCGTGAATGACATTCAAGGATAAAGGCGCGTCCTGGTCCAAGTCTCATGCGTCTGGCTGCGCGTGAACGCGATACGGTCGTGCAAGCGGAACGGCCGATCATGCCAGAATTCTATCGCCAGCGGGGCAATGCGAAAGCCCGACCAGAAGGGCGGCCTCGGAATGGTGCCAAGCGGGTAACGCGCGGTCACGCGTGCGACCGATGCTTCGAATGCAAGGCGGCTTTCCAGCGGCGACGATTGCTTGCTCGCCCAGGCACCGATCTGCGCAAGGCGCGGCCGTGTCGCGAAATAGGCATCGGCCTCGGCATCGCTCACCTGAGCGACGTTGCCGCGAATGCGAACCTGACGGCGCAGTGACTTCCAGTGGAAGACCAGAGCGGCCTGCGGGCGCTCGCGCAGTTCGCGCGCCTTGGCGCTCTCAAGATTGGTGAAGAACACGAAGCCGGCCTCGTCAAAGCCCTTCAGCAGGACCATGCGCACGTCCGGAAAGCCGTCGGCGTCGGCGGTCGCAAGCGCCATCGCGTTGGGATCGTTCGGTTCCGAGCGACTGGCTTCCTCCATCCAGGCCGAAAACAGCGCAAGCGGCTCGGAGGCTTCGGTAAAATCACCGTTCCTTAACTGGTCCGGACGTTCAATGGCGGGTGTGTCTGTCATGTCGTGGGGTACCGAGTGGCCGGCCCGTCTTCAGCCGTCCGATCCGTGGTATATAGGCGAGCATGGTCCGCTCGCCTATGCCGAATGCTGCTCTGCGGCGGCGCGCTTGCCGCTGCTTGCCTAGCCACAAGCGGATGCAGCACCGAGGTCAAGCTGCCCAGCATGACGGGCGACGACAAGCCGGTCCAGACCGGTTCGATTTTGAGCCCGTCCTCGCCGGAAGGCCCCGGGCTGCCGCCCGCATCCGACCTTGTTTATGCCAAGGTCGCTGCCTCCGAAGTCATGAAAAGCAGCGCCGCGGATGCGAGCCTTCCCTGGCAGAATCCTGCTTCCGGCGCACGTGGCACGGTCATGACGGTCGCGTCGGCCTACGAGGTCGAGGGAGCGTTGTGCCGCGACTTCGTCGCGAGCTACGTTGCCGAAGGGGCGGAATCCTGGATGCAGGGCGAGGCATGCCGGGCCTCGCGGGGACAATGGGAGGTGCGCAAATTGAAGGCGTGGCGCCGTTCCTGACCCCGATACGGGACCGCCGATACCGGGTCACGCCAGACCCGCTGCGACGCCCCTTCGAATGCGCCTGAATCGTTCACCGACGTTGCGAAAATCGGACTACAGTCCCAAATACCCACGACATCACAAGCCGGGCATGGCCCGGAATTCTATGCAACACGAGCTGGGTCCTTAGGCCCTGCCGAAAAGGAGTTACCGTCACATGCGCGACCCCTACGAGGTGTTGGGGGTGCCGCGGGGGGCTGCGGCTGGCCAGATCAAGTCAGCCTTTCGAAAGCTTGCCAAGAAGCACCATCCGGACGCCAACAAGGACGATCCGAAAGCCTCGGAGAAATTTGCCGAGGCCAACGCGGCCTATGAGATTCTGGGCGACGAGGCCAAACGCAAACAGTTTGACGCGGGCGAGATCGATGCCGAAGGCAAGCCCCGGTTCCAGGGCTTCGAAGGCATGCATCCGGGCGGCGGATTTCGCGCGGGTGCCGGCGGCGGTCCGGACATGCAATTCGAGACCTTCACCTTCGGCCCGCAGGGTGCACAGCGCGCGGGCGGCGGCGGCTTCGGCGGGATCGATGATATTCTGAAGGAGATGATGGGCGGCCGTGCGCGACGCGGCGGCGGTGGCCGGGTTTTCGAGCCGGAGGAATTCGCTCCGCCGCCCGGACGCGATGCGGCTGCGTCGACCACCATCACGCTGTCCGATCTGGCGCACGGCGGCTCCCGCCGGGTCTATCTGCCGACCGGCAAGGAAGTCGACGTCAAGATTCCAGCCGGGCTGTCCGACGGACAGCAGATCCGGTTGAAGGGGCAGGGCTTCTCTGAGGGCGGCCCGGCCGGTGACGCGATCATCACCGTGCATATTGCCAAGCATCCGTATTTCGAGCGCGAGGGGTCGAATATCCGGCTGGATCTGCCGATCACGCTCGACGAGGCCGTGCTGGGCGGCAAGGTCCGGGTTCCGACCCTGGATGGCGCGGTTGAGCTGAATATTCCCGCCAATACCAGCAGCGGACGAACCTTTCGTCTGAAGGGCAAGGGCCTGCCCGACAAGACCGGCAAGGGCGATCTGCTGGCCACGATTCGCATCGTGCTGCCGGAACAGAACGATTCGGAGCTGCAGGCGTTGATGGAGAAATGGCGGGAAACCCGAACCGACGATCCGAGAAAGATGTTCGGCTGACGCGCTGCGGCTGACGCCGATCTGGTCCGGTCCCTCAACGCGGCTGCGGCAGGAACTGGCCTGCACTCCGTCCCGGAGAAAGGCCTGTCATTGAGTACGGCTAAAGCGATAGGCATCGTGGCGGGTATCGCGCTGGCGCTCGCGCTTCTGGTCCTCATCGCGCAGATATTGCTGCTTGTTTTTGCCGGTATTTTGCTTGCCATCGTGCTGCGGTCGATTGCGAATGCAATCGACGCCATTCTTGGCATCGGCAGGGGCTGGAGCCTAGCTGTCGCCTTGAGCGGTATCGCCGTCACGGTGGCCTTGGCGACTTGGCTGCTGTTGCCTGACATCGTGACCCAGGGGCAGCAATTGGTCGATCAATTGCCGCGCGGATGGAACGAGTTGCGGCAGCGCCTCAGTGGGCTTTTTGGTGACACGGGCCTGATCGACCTTGCGTTCGATCGCGCGGCTTCGCCAAGTCGTGGCGCCATGCAAGACATCGTCGGTGGCGTCTTTGGCGTGGTCTCGGGCACGCTCGGGATACTGGGAAGCGGATTGGTGATTCTTTTCATCGGCATCTACCTCGCCGCCGATCCGCAAACC
Organism: Pseudomonadota bacterium; assembly: GCA_023430245.1. Taxonomy (GTDB): domain Bacteria; phylum Pseudomonadota; class Alphaproteobacteria; order Rhizobiales; family Xanthobacteraceae; genus Pseudorhodoplanes. The sequence goes on along the minus strand of JAEZBA010000340.1, from coordinate 1,556 downwards.
TACCGTGACGGGCTGATCCGGCTCGTTCCGCCGGCTCATCGCGATCGCGCGGAACGCCTCGTGGATGAGATCGATCGGGTGCTGCTGTGGTGGCTGATCGGCAAACTGATCGATATGGCGCTGATCGGCGTGTTGACCTATCTCGGCCTGTGGGCGCTAGGAATACCGCTGGCGCTGTCGCTAGCGTTGATCGCCGCGCTCCTGACCTTCGTGCCGAATTTCGGACCGATCATCGCGGCCGCTCCGGCTGTCCTAATTGCTCTGGGCGATGGAGTGAACCAGGCTGCGCTGGTTGTCTTGCTCTACGTCGCCGTACAGGCGGTCGAAAGCTATCTCATCACGCCACTCATCCAGCAGCGCACCATCTCGATGCCGCCGGCCCTGACGCTTGCAATGCAGCTTGTGGCCGCCGTGCTCCTGGGCATTCTGGGGCTGGCGCTGGCGACCCCGCTGACCGCTGCGGGTATTGTTCTGGTCCGCGAACTTTACGTCAAAGGCCTGCTCGAGCGGGACGATGCCTCAACCGCCACGCTGGCTGACCAAAGGCTCGACCGATGAGCGGTTCGGATGCGGAGGCGGGGCGCGGTTTTCGAGCTGCTCGAACGCTGACCGTGCCAGCTCCTTCAGCTTCATCTTGTCGGCAGGCCCTGCGACCACGTAGCCGTAATCGCTGACCACCCAGCGGATCGCCGCGACATTATCCGAGATGTAATAGCGGAACGCCATCTGGGGCTGCTGCAGCTTGGAGATATAGAACGTGATGCGGTCGCCGCTGCCATTTTCAAACATCAGCAGGGCGGCCGGCCCCGCTTCACCCGGCAGCAGGCGTCCGCCTAGGAGCTTCAAGTCGAAAGCCGAGAAATCCGGAATGCGCACCGTGGTGCCGATCCGTCGTGACAGCCATGGCGTCAGATGCGCCTCATCTGCACCGACCTCCACCGGGTGACGGATCTCGCCGATATAAAGCTTGTGTGCGGCAAGCGCGCGCTGCGCGAGGTCGTCCGCCGGATCGCCGATCGCGGCAACGACTTCGGTAGTGCTGCGCGCCATCCAGCCGGCCACTCCGCCGACCAGAAACGCGAGCGCCGCGACGGCCGCCGCGATCGCGCGCCAGTTGCGGCCGGATCGCATCAGTGCCTCGATTTTCAGACGGGAAGGAATCGTTTCGTTCGCAGTGCCATTGAAGCGTGCGCGAATAGCCTCCGTCTGCAGGCGCCATGCAGCGATGCGTGCTGCATCGTCCGGATGCGAAGCCAGCCATTGCTCGACCGCAACGCTGCGGTCGGCCGGCAATTCGCCGTCCACATAGGCGTGCAATTCGTCTTCGGTCACGGGTAATGTCCGATCGACCATCGTTTAACCTCTACTTCACGCGGCGCAGCGCCGGGCGCTCGCCGTCGAGATAGGCCTTGATCTGCGCACGGGCGCGCGCGAGCCGCGACATCACGGTGCCGATCGGCACACCCTGCACCTCCGCGACTTCGCGGTACGTCAGTCCCTCCAGCACGACCAGCAGCAGCGCAGTGCGCTGCTCCTCCACCAGCATCGCCAGCGCG
>JAEZBA010000336.1 GCA_023430245.1 Pseudomonadota bacterium | reverse complement strand
CGGCGACGGTGGCGGCACGTAATCGCGCAAAAAAACCCGGCCGGTCCATGGCCCGGCCGGCATGTCGTAACAGCTCTGACTGCAGCGAATTACATCTTGCAGTCCTTCGCGTAGACGTCACCGTGGTTCGAGAGAACCTTGTTCCCGGTCTTGAGGACGAAATCACCGCCGGGGGTCTTCTCGGCCTTCAGCGCATACCAGTCCTGGATTGGATGCTGGTTCTTGTCGAACTTGAAGTTACCACGCACGGATGCGAAATCAGCCTTGCGCATCGCGGCGCGTAGCGCATCCATATTATCGACACTGAAGTTTGTCGCCTTCAGCGCCGAGCCGATCAGGAGACCCGCATCGTAGCCCTGAGCGGCATAGCTCGTCACCGGACGGTCGCCGTATTTCGCTTTCCAGGCAGCGACGAAAGCCTTGCTCGCCGGATTGTCGAAATCGTCGTTCCATTGGCTGGCGACCTGGACGCCGACGCCAGCATCCTTGAGCGCCTTTACCATAGCTTGATCCATTGACGCGGCATGCATCACCAGCGGGATCTTCAGCCCGGCCTGGTGATATTGCCGCAAGAACGCGATGCCCATGCCGCCGGGCTGAAAGCCGTGGACGACTTCGGGGTTGGCGGCCCGGATTTCGGCAATCTCCACGGCAAAGTCGGTCTGCCCAAGATTGGTGTATTTCTCCGCGACGATCTCGCCGCCAAACTCCCGCTTGAAGGCCTGCAGCATGTCCTTGCCGGACGGATAGTTCGGCGCCAGGATAAACGCTTTCTTGTAACCGAGCGACTTTGCCAGTGCGCCGACGCTTTCGCCCTGCCCGTCATTCTGGAACGAAACGACGAAATAGTTCGGGTTGCAGTCCTTGCCAGCAAAGGCGGTCGCTGCGGAGTTCGGACTGACATAGATGGCGCCGGCTTCAAGCACGTCCGGCACAACCGCGGCCGCCACGTTTCCGAACACGATGCCGGTGAAAATCTTGGCGTTATTGGACTTGAGGAAGCGGTCGGCGATCGCCTTGGCCTGACCCGGCTTGACGCCGTCGTCTTCGATCATGACCTCCGGCTTGTTGCCTTCGAACGGTCCGCCCTTTGCCTCGACCGCGAGCATGAACCCGTCGCGAATATCCGCTCCGAGATAACCGGCAGGTCCGGACAGGGTGGTGATCAGACCGATTTTCACCGGATCCTTTGCCAGGGCCGGACCGCCAGCCAGGGCCATCGCCAGAACGGCGCAAACGCTTTTGATTCCTCGCATTTCTGGACCTTTCATGTCATCCCGCAGCTTGGGTAAGGGACACCCAGGCGGCTGCAGCAGTCGATCCTGCCGCATTTTGTACTGGCCAGTCTCAGTCGCCGGACCGGATCGGGCAAGCCCAAAAGTACGTCTTGGCGTCGCAGCATCGCTGCTTTAATCCGGTAGGCATGAAGCTGCCTCGCAATTTTTTCAAGCCATTGGCCACGGGCGCCCCTGCCCCGATGCGTGAATTGCCGGTCCGGCTGGAGCGCATGATCCATTTTGTGCCGCCGCATATCGAAAAGGTCACCGCCAAGGTGCCGCAACTCGCGCGCGAGGTCGATGTGGTGCTCGGCAATCTCGAGGACGCCATTCCCGCCGACGCCAAGAAGGCCGCGCGCGACGGTTTCATCGCGATGGCCAAGGCCACCGATTTCGGCACGACCGGGCTATGGACCCGCATCAACGCGCTCAATTCGCCCTGGGTGCTGGACGACATCACCGAGCTGGTGGCGGCGATCGGCAACAAGCTCGACGTCATCATGCTGCCGAAGGTCGATGGCGTCTGGGACATCCATTATCTCGATCAGTTGCTGGCGCAGCTCGAGGCGCGCCACGAGGTGAAAAAGCCGATCCTCATTCACGCCATTCTCGAAACCGCCGAAGGCGTCATGAATGTGGAGGCAATCGCCGCCGCCTCCCCGCGCATGCAGGGCATCAGCCTCGGTCCCGCCGACCTTGCCGCCTCGCGCGCCATGAAGACCACACGCGTCGGCGGAGGTCACCCGGAATACAAGGTGCTGGCGGACGCTGTGCCGGGCGGCAGTTCCCGCGCGGTCTTCCAGCAGGACCTCTGGCACTACACGCTCGGCAAGATGGTCGATGCCTGCGCGGCCGCCGGCATCAAACCCTTCTATGGCCCGTTCGGCGACTTTTCGGATCAGGAGGCCTGCGAGGTGCAGTTCCGTGACGCCTTCCTGATGGGCTGCGCCGGCGCGTGGTCGCTGCACCCGACCCAGGTCGCGATCGCCAAACGCGTGTTCTCGCCGGACCCGGACGAGGTCGCTTTCGCCAGGAAGATTCTCGACGCGATGCCGGACGGCACCGGTGCGGTGATGATCGACGGCAAAATGCAGGACGACGCAACCTGGAAACAGGCGAAGGTGGTGGTCGATCTGGCGAAACTGGTTGCGGCCAAGGACCCGGATCTGGCGGCACGCTATGGCCTATAAGGCTACGCAGCGCACCGGCTCGGCACTTGGGAAAGCCTCTTATCTCGCGCCCGGAGGGATGACGCGCGCGGCCGTACTTCCTATTATTGCACCATGACCAGAACCGAGCTGCGCACCGCAAAATTCCGTATCGGGCAGGTGGTAAAGCACCGCATTTTTTCATTCCGCGGTGTGATCTTCGATATCGATCCGACCTTCAGCAACACCGAGGAATGGTGGCTGTCGATCCCTGCCGAGGTGCGCCCGTCCAAGGATCAGCCGTTCTACCACCTGTTCGCCGAGAACGGCGAAACCGAATACATCGCCTATGTGTCGGAGCAGAACCTGCAGGCGGATACTTCGGCCGAGCCGATCCGCCATCCGCAGGTGCGGGAGATGTTCGTGAAGGACGAACGCGGCGCCTACCGGCCGCGCGACCTCACCGTGAACTAGGCCGGCACACAATCCTGCGGCCTGTTCAGGACGCTAGTTCAGCGTGAACCTGAGCGGGAGGAGAAAATCCGGGTTCGCGCCTTCAGGGGGCGGCGTGAACCGCGCCGACTGAAGCGTGCCGACGATAATCTGGTCGAGTTCGGGATCGCCCGAGGATCGCGCAAGCTTCAAGGATCGCACCTGTCCGGCTTTCCCAACCGTGAACGACACTTCCACGATCGCATTGCGGCGGTGCCTTTCGTATTTCTTGTCCACCATCCGCGGCTGCACGCGCACAAGCTCGAGATAGACGTCACGGGCGTAACGCTCGGAGACGGTGGCGAAGGCAGGAAAAAATATCTCCGAGGTGCCGGCATAGGAGCGCTGCTGCGCATCGGCCTCAGCACCGAACATAACCGCAGCCGCAAGAAGCACAGAACAATAACGTGCTTTCACCCGTCGTCTCCTTCAATTCACGTCAGCCGAACAAAGCATATCACCTCTTTTGCTGTTGCTGCTGCAATTGCTCGCCGCGTTTGCGCAATTCCTCCTGCAGCTTCTTGTTCTGCTCCTCGATGTCCTTCGGATCGGTTGCCGGGCCGTCATAGGCCTTGGCGAAACCGTCCAGCGGCAGCGCCAGCGTGAAGACCGATTGCTGCATGTTGTAGGCCTGCACGTAGAGATTCTGGCCCTTCTTG
>JAEZBA010000333.1 GCA_023430245.1 Pseudomonadota bacterium | reverse complement strand
TGGAGTGCACGATCGCGCCCATCGCCCGCCCGGTTACTTTGGCGTAGCCTTGTGCGATTGCGACCGCGCTTTCCTCGTGCAGGCAGAGCAGCATCTGTGGCCGCTCGTTGCCGAGATAATTGACGAGTGAATCGTGCAGGCCGCGATAGCTCGCGCCCGGATTGAGCGCGACATAGGGAATGTGGAGATCGCGCAGGGTCTCGGCAACAACGTCGCTGCCGAAGCCGGGCGCATTGACGCCCGCGGGCACGGGTGTCTCGACCGGCGCCGCGCCGGTTGCGGGCGTCGCACGTTTGTTCATCGCGAATTCCAGTCGAAGCGGCTTGCGCTCACGGCGTCCGTCCCTGTTGAGCCGGGCTTGCGTGCCCGTGTTGGGATCATCCTAACACTTTGACATTCGCTTATAGAAGCCGATAAATGCAAACGTCATTGTTGCGTATCGGTGAACAATTGCGATGGATCGCTTCCGCTGCATGGAAACGTTTGTGCGCGTCGCCCGGTCTGGCAGCTTCACGACCGCTGCGAACCAGCTCGGGCTGTCTCGCGCCTTGATCTCGCGGCATGTCGCCATGCTCGAGGACCGCCTCGGTGTCCATCTTCTGCATCGCACGACGCGCTCGCTCAGTCTCACCGATCAGGGTCGCTCCTACCTGGCGTTCTGCGAGCGGCTGTTCCGCGATATCGAGGGGCAAGAGCGGGCGCTGATCGAGACCCCGGCGGAGCCGTCCGGAAAGCTGCGCATTGCAGCGCCGAAATCGTTCGGCGCGCTGCATCTTGCCGATGCCATCATCGCCTTCGCCCGCATCCAGCCGAAGCTGCATGTGCAGGTCATTCTGGAGAATGTGTCGTTTCAGCCGAGCGATTTCGGCAAGCGCGGGTTCGACCTGGTGCTGCAATTTGCGCCGGCGCGCAACGCGTCGCTGGCCGAAGCACCGATTGCACCGATGGATTGGCTAGTTTGTGCCGCGCCGTCGCTTCTGATCCGGGAGGGACGGCCGACCACGCCCGCCGATCTGGCGCGCTTTCCCTGTCTGCTGCACGAGACCGCGCTGCCGAACGACCGGCTGTGGCGCTTTGAGGGACCGCGCGGCGCTTCGACCGTAAAGGTCACGGGAGTCTTTTCATCGAACAGCGCGCTCGCGCTGCGCAAGGCGGTGATCGCCGGGCTCGGGGCAGCGTTGTTGCCGCGTTATGTCGTCGCCGACGATATCGCGTCCGGAAATCTGGTGCCGCTGTTGCCGCGCCACCGCGTGGCAGCGCGTCCCTTGATCGCGGTCTATCCGCGGGTTCCGGAGACGCCGCTGAAGGTGAGGGCCTTCGTCGCATTCCTGACGGAGTGGATTACATCACGCGGCGTCAATCTCATTTCGTCGCGGATTCCGTCGTCGGCGAACGCCCGCTGAATGCCGGCGCAATCTTTCGATCCGCTCTAGCCGGCCTGCCGCAACCGCGCCAGCAGCCCGACGCCAGCGTAGCCGTCCGGCTTCATATTCACCTTGCGCTGGAAGTTTGCCACCGCCCGCATGGTCTGCAGTCCCACGCGCCCGTCGGTGCCGCCGGTGTCGAAGCCGAGCCGTGTAAGCCTGGTTTGAATTTCCTGCACCTCGGCGAGTGTCGGTGCGCGTTCGCTGTTCGGAAAGGCCTGCACGAAAGAAGGATCGGCGCCCATCACGCAGTCGCCGAGATGGCAGATCGCCAGCGCATAATTCATCGACGGATTGTAACTCTTCACCGCATCGAAATTCGCCCCGATCAGGAATTTCGGACCGCCGGCCACCGGCACCCAGCCGCGCGCACGCGCGTTTGGGGCGGAGTAGGACTTGCCGTCAGCTCGGACCACGCCGGCTTTTTCCCATTCGGCATAGCTGCGCGAGCCTGAAGGCGCGGGGCCTTTAACCTCGTAACCCCAAGGTTCGCCCCGCCGGTATTTGCCGCGCTGGATCAGATAGCGGCAGGTCCCGGCGAGGGCATCATCCGGGCGGCCGAACGGATTGGGGCGGCCGTCCCCGTCATAATCGGCGCCGATATTGATCCAGACTTCCGGCATCCATTGCGTATGCCCCATGGCGCCGGCCCAGGAGCCGCGCATTTCCGATGGCGTGCCCCAGCCGCGCTCGACGATGCGCAGCGCGTTGATCAGTTCGGTTTCCCAATAGGTCCGACGGCGCGGTTCGCCCCAGGCAAGTGCGGCAAGGCACGGGAAGATCGGACGCATATGATTTTGAAACACTACCGGATCGCCATAGGCGGTCTCCATGCCCCACAAACCAAGCAGGGTGACACGCGATACGCCGAAATCCTTTTCCAGTCTGTCGAACAGCGGCGCATATTGCTTCGCGCGCTCGCGCCCGGTGACGATGCGCCATTCGGAAACCCGGCGGTTGAGATACTGCCAGAGTTGCTCCTTGAATTCGGGTTGCGAACGCTGCAGCGCGAATACGCCCATGTCGGGTTTGAGCCCGGCCATGACGCGGTCGTAAGTGGCGCCGGAGACGCCGCGTGCCAGCGCCTTCGGACGGAACGTAGTGACCCATTGCTCGAACGGTTGCGCGGTGCTTTGCGCCAGAAGCTCCCCAGGCAGGAAGACTGTCGCAGATGACGTGATAGCGCCCAGCAGCAGGCGCCGGCGTGTGAGGATCGAATCGCGCATCATGATCATGCCCCGATCCTATCGGATGCGACCTTGTCCGCAATCCGGCGGGACAAGCCCGACTTGGGAGGGGCGGGTGCGCCTTAACGTCGCTTGCGGGATTTCAGCCGCCCGGGCCGGGTCTTGGATTTGCTCCACGCCTTGGCGCGAGGCTTCTTTCGCGCATCGGGAGACATCAATTTCGCCGGCGCGGCGGCAGTTGCCGACACGGCGACCGCGGCTTCGCTCGCCGATAGGCCGGATTCGACGCCCTCGGACGGTTGCGGATCACTCGTCTCGCTGCCGCGGGCACCGATCAGATGCTCGTAAGCTGCAACAAGCGTCATATACGGGTTAACGCGCACGTATCCGTCGCGGGTCGGCACCTGGATTTCGAAATGCAGGTGGGTCGTGGTCAGGCCGGGCCGGCGATTGAAATTTCCGATCGTGCCGAGCCGCTGGCCCTCTTTCACCGTTCGTCCGCTGACGATGCCATCCTCGTCGAGCGCGCGCGGATGCATATGCAGGTGCCGGAACCGCAAGCGCTCGCCCGGTGCATTGGTGACGAGAAAGAACGAGTGCTGCCAGGCTTCTCGCAGGACCATGCCGTCGCGCGCTGCGACCACCGCGTCACGATTGGCCGGGCAATCGCGCTTGCGCGGCCCCGGCTCGCAGGTGACGCCGAGAATGTCCTGGCCCTGATGGCCGCGCCCGGACGGACATTGTCCAACGGCGAAGTCGCGCCGCTCGCAAAAATTATCGCGCCAGACATAAGGCTTGTTGTCGGCGTTGCCTTCGCTTTCGTTCGCGGCCGCGGCAGCCCAGGCGACGACGAGACCGTTGCGCCGCCGGAAAGCTTGCGTACTGACATAGGCGGGTGCCACGGCGGCGGGAAAGCGGATGCGAGCGTAGACCGTGGGGTCGGCATTGCCGGCAGGCGCGCGCATCGCCGTCCCCGGGATCAGTTTGCCGACCGGATGATAATGGAACGTTTCGGACAGCGTCGCAGGACGTTCGACGCCGGACGTCGTCGTCGCGGCGACCGGCATTGCAGGATTGCCGCCGACCATGCGCAAGGCGCGCAGGAAGTGCAGCGCGACCCGGTCGGCATTGCGGCAGGCGAGGCGGGTGCGCCGCTGCGGCCCGTCGAAGCACTGGATCGACACCACGTAGGGAATACCGAACCGCACGAAACTGTAGCGCAGGGTGTGTTCGAGGATCTGCCGGGTGATACCGGGAAACTCTTTCGCGACCTCGCCGGGTGACTGAACGGTAGCACCTCTGGCAGCCGGCAATTCGTACAGCAGATTGAATGCCGAAACCTGCACGATCACCGGATTCCGATAGTCGATATCGGAAAACGCAGGAACGTCGCGGGTTTCCAGCGCGAAGGTTGCGTCATATCCGGTCGGTCCTGCCTTGAAAAACTGGGTCGGCCTGAAGCCCGACATGTAGCTCTCGACCGGGTTGATATCGTCGGTCGCGCGATCGTGGATGTCGTCGCCGATGGCAAAGGGCAGCAGCACTGGGACCGGGCTTTTCGCGATAGCCGGAAATCGTTCGGCGGCAAGCGACGTGACCGCAGCAAGGCGATCACTGGCAGGCTCTAAGCTTGGAAGGACAGGCAATGCCGCGCGCGCCAATTTCCAGTCGGCGGTGAAAGACAGCGTCCGCGGTAGCGGCCAGGATTCGGCGGAGGCTACCGACGAACCGGCAAGGATCATCAGGATGGCGACGGCCGCACGGCGCACGGTCTTGCTCCACACTTGCAGAGCGATCTAACGGCTTCGTGCCGTGGACGAAACCGAAAACTGAACCCTGCGCAGCAAAAAGGCCGGGGCGACGTCGATCCGCGGCCCGCTGTTGTAAACTGGTACACGCTACTCTCGCCCTGTGACAGGCTGTGCATCAACCTTTGATGTCACCCCTTCTATATCAACCTTTGGGCTTGGGCTGGTCCGCATCCTGCGGACAATCAGTCCGGGCTTCGACCGCCTTTCCGTCACGTTGCACGGTCGGCGCCGCCGACTGCTCGTGTCCTTCTGCGGAGGGAAGAATTGCGCTCTTCTCGACAGCCTGCGCGTCATCCGATGCCGCACCAGTGGTCTGTCCTGCACTTGCGGGCGGGCAATTTGTCAGGTCCTTGTTTCCGTTTCCCGGCCCGTCAAGTTTTTGAGCCAGGGCGGTGCTGGTCGCGAAAACGATGATCGCAGCGGTGAGGGCAATTCTGTTCATTCGTCTTCTCCTGTTGATTCGTGAAATGTCGTGCGGACACATAACCCACGATTGCGGTCGCAGAACGCAACGGGCCAATTGTGGCGGGCGTGTTTAAGACTTGAGCGAAAACGCGCACTCGGCGGAGAAGTTCCAACGTGTCGCAAGGTCGACAAGTTTGAGCCGCGTGAATGACAGGTTTCAGATTTCAGCCTCAGTTCGCGCGAACGACCCAGGAACCATCCCAGTACTGATTGGTTGACGCCCCGAGCGTGCCGCCGGCACCTCGTAGCAAGGAGATCATCATGTCCGACTTCGATCCCAAGCGGATGGACCCGAACCGGCCGGCCGTGAACGAGGCTGGCTACGCCGCGGATCGCGGCTTCAACTGGAGCTGGATCATCGGCGGCATTGCGGCAATCGTCGTATTGTTTGTTGCCTTGAGTTTCATGGGCGGCGACGACCGCACAGCGGAGACCACTACGACGCCGCCGCCAGCCACGACAGGTCAGGCTTCACCCCCGGCTTCGCCGATAAACCCGGCGCCGTCAGCGCCAAATGCATCACCAAGCGCAACACCGGCACCGGCCAGTCCGGCGCCTGCGGAGCGCACCGCGCCACCGCCGCCCGCCGGTCAGAACTGATTATTGGAACGCGCGTGAAAAGCCCCGGCCGCGGCCGGGGCTTTTTCGTTTGGCCGCGCGGCCCGGAAAGTCGGCCACGCTGACTTTGCCACGCAACAGCATGGCATTTCTGTGCCGCGGCCGTTTGGAAGAGGCAATTTCCAACTTCGCATTCAACTTCGGGACAACATTTTGCACGTGAAGTGCCATACAGGCTCTCAGCAAAAGTGTTTGGCGCAACAGCGCAAACGGAGCCGCAATGCGTTTCCTGCCACTGTTTTTCGATCTTACAACCGGTCCGGTGATCCTTGCCGGCGAAGGCCGCGAGGCGCTGGCGAAGCTGCGTATCCTGAAAGCGGCGGGTGCGTGCATTCGCTGGCATGTCCTATCGCAGGACGCGGTTGATGCAGCAGACGGCCTCGATGTCGACGTGCGTATCGGTTTGCCAGGCGACGAGGACCTTCTTGGTGTCGTTGCGCTCATCGCATCGGCAGGCAAGGAGTTCGACGAACAGCTGGCGGCGCGGGCGCGGGCGATGAATGTGCCGGTCAATATTGTCGACAGGCCGGACCTCTCCACCTTCATCTTTCCGTCGATCGTCGACCGCGGTGATGTCGTGGTCGCGATCGGGACCGGCGGAACCTCGCCGGTGCTGGCGCGGCGGCTGCGAGAGAAGATCGAGCTGCTTCTCCCCGAGCGGATCGGCGAGTTTGCCGGCCTGATGGGCCGGTATCGCGAGCGGCTCAACGCCTTGCGCCATCGTGGTTTTTCGACCCGGCAATTCTGGGAGCGTGTGATCGACGGACCGATCGGCGCGCTGTTCCTCGCCGGGCGCAGCGCCAAGGCGGAAGCTGCGCTCATCATCGAAATCGAGCGGGCAGGCCTGGAAGAACCGCAGCAGGGGCATGTTCATATCGTCGGGGCAGGGCCCGGCGATCCCGACCTGCTGACGCTGAAAGCCTTCCATGCTCTGCAATCGGCGGACATTGTTCTGACAGACGATCTGGTGTCGTCTGAGATTCTCGGCCGGGTCAGGCGCGATGCGGAGATCGTTCACGTCGGCAAGCGCAAGGGCCATATAGGCATCGGCCAGGAGGCCATCAATCGCCGCCTGATTGCCGAAGCCAAAGCCGGCCGGAATGTGGTCCGGCTCAAGGGCGGCGATCCCTTCATCTTCGGACGGGGCGGCGAGGAACGCGAAGCACTGGAAGCCGAAGGCATTGCGGTGACCGTCGTTCCTGGCATCACTGCGGCGCTGGGCTGCGCGGCGGAGGCCGGGGTGCCGCTCACCTTCCGCAAGGAAGCGACGCGGCTGTCGATCGTCACCGCCAACACCGCGGATGGCGCGGACAGCATCGACTGGTCCGGCCTTGCCGACCGCACCACCACGGTCGCGATCTATATGGGGCTGACCGCCGCGGCTGCGGTTCGCAACGGACTGGTTGCCGCCGGCCGCGATCCGCAGACGCCGGTCGCGGTGCTGGCACGTGGCACGCGTCCGGACTCACGCAGCATCACCGGCACCTTGAAGCAGTTGCCGGCGCTTGCAGCGGGCGCGGGCGAGGGGCCGGCGCTGATCGTGGTTGGCGATGTGGTCACCCATTCCCGCGCCTGGAAAGACGCGGTCGAGCTGCTGGAGGCCGCCGAATGACCGCTCCGCAACAGCAGAAGCTGAAGGTCAAGGGCCCGGTGGTGATTACCGGCAACCGTCTCGGCGACGGCGCGGTGGTCTATCGCACTGCTGCACGCAGCTGGTCGACGTCTCTCAGCGAAGCGATCGTGACAACAACAGCCGATGAAGCGACGCGGCTGCTGAAAGACGCAAACGCGAGCGACATCGAGGCGGTCGGCGCCTACGTGGCGCCGGTCATTCTCGAAGGACGCGATATCAAGCCGGGTAACCTGCGCGAGCGCATCCGCCTCGCCGGGCCCACATTCGCGCTGCCAGGCAGCGAGGCGGCCTGAGCCATGTATCTGTACGACGAGTTCGATCGTGCCGTTGTCGCCGAACGGGTCGAAGAGTTTCGCGATCAGGTCGCGCGGCGGCTGTCGGGTGCGCTGAGCGAGGACGAGTTCAAGCCGCTGCGGCTGATGAACGGCGTCTATCTGCAACTGCACGCCTATATGCTGCGGGTGGCGATCCCCTACGGTTCGCTGTCGTCCGACCAGATGCGCACATTGGGCCATGTTGCGCGGCGCTTCGACCGCGGCTACGGCCATTTCACCACGCGCCAGAACATCCAGTTCAACTGGATCAAGCTCGAGGACATGCCGGAGGTGCTCGCGGTCATGGCCGAGAGCCATCTGCATGCGATGCAGACCAGCGGCAATTGCATCCGCAATGTAACCAGCGATCAATGGGCGGGCGTCGCACCCGATGAGGTCGAGGACCCGCGCGTCTATGCGGAGATATTGCGGCAGCATTCGACCATGCATCCGGAATTCTCGTTCCTGCCGCGCAAGTTCAAGATCGCGGTGACGGCGGCCGATCACGACCGCGCGGCCATTCGCGTGCACGATATCGGCCTGCGCCTGTATAGGAACGATACGGGCGAGACCGGCTTCGAGGTTGTGGTCGGCGGCGGACTCGGCCGCACGCCCTTCATCGGCAAGACAATCAAGCCGTTCCTGCCCAAGCGCGATCTGCTCAGCTATATCGAGGCGGTGCTGCGCGTCTATAATCTCTACGGACGCCGCGACAACATCTACAAGGCGCGGATCAAGATCCTGGTCCATGAGCTCGGCGCGGAAAAATTCGCTGCCGCTGTCGAGGAGGAATGGCGCGCGATCCGGGACACAGCGCTCGCGCTCGACGACGCCATCATCGCCGACATCGCCTCGCGCTTCCGATACCCTGGATATGAAGCGTTGGCCGATGCAAGTGACATGCTGAAAGCCGAGCGGGCCGCCGATCGCTTGTTCGATACCTGGTATGGCAATTCGGTCGCGCCGCACAAAGTCCCTGGCCATGCGATCGTGACCGTCTCGCTGAAGCCGGTGGGCGCGCCGCCCGGCGATGCCACCGCCGATCAGATGGATGTCATCGCCGATCTCGCCGACCGCTATTCATCGAGCGAAATCCGGGTCGGGCATGAGCAGAACCTGGTGCTGCCGCATGTGCGCCAGCGCGATCTGCCGGCGCTGTTCCGCGCGCTCGATGCCATCGGCCTGGCGACGCCGAATGTCGGACTGGTCTCCGACATCATCGCGTGCCCGGGCCTCGATTATTGCAGCCTCGCCAATACCCGATCCATCCCGGTGGCGCAGGAACTGACGCGCCGTTTCCGCAATATCGAGTCGGCCCACAATATCGGCCGCCTGCACATCAACATTTCCGGCTGCATCAATGCCTGCGGCCACCATCACGTCGGCCATATCGGCATTCTGGGCGTGGAGAAGAATGGCGAGGAATTCTATCAGGTCACGCTTGGCGGCCGCGCCGACGAGAATGCGGAGCTTGGCAC
>JAEZBA010000282.1 GCA_023430245.1 Pseudomonadota bacterium | reverse complement strand
TTCCTCGATCACCGCCATGTCGATGACATTCATCGCGCGCCCGGGCGCATCCCAGATGACGGTCGCGATGCCGTCGACATCGATATCGAGCTTGAAAGTTCCATCACTCATGGCCAAGTTCCATCTTGTTCGGAGGCGGCGAATTAACAGGTTCGCAATCCGCTCCGCATAGCGTCGACGATGATAACGTGAGGCGAGATTGAATCATGACACAGCGCCAGGCCTGCAGCGGCTGCCGCGACGACCTGCCGCTCGGATTTGATTTCGAGATGGCGTTTCAGCCGATCGTTGACGTCGCCTCCGAGCGCATCTGGGGCCACGAGGCCTTGGTCCGCGGCCGGAATGGCGAATCCGCCGCCAGCGTTCTGGCCAGCGTCACCGATACCAACCGCTACCGCTTCGACCAGGCCTGCCGCGTCAAGGCGATCGAGGCCGCAGGCCGCCTGTTCGGCGACGAGGATCTGCGGCTGTCGATCAATTTCATGCCCAATGCGGTCTACGAGCCGTCCGCCTGTATCCGCACCTCGCTCGAGGCCGCGCGGCGCGTTGGCTTTCCGACCGAGCGCATTATGTTCGAATTCACCGAGGACGAGCGCGTTCACGATGCAGGACATATCGAGCGCATCATTGCCGAATACCGGCGCCTTGGCTTCATCACCGCGCTCGACGATTTCGGCGCTGGTTATGCCGGCCTCAAACTTCTTGCCGAATATCAGCCGGACCTGATCAAGATCGATATGGCGCTGCTGCGCGGTATCGATGTCAGCCAAGCGCGTCAGGCCATCGTCGCGGGAATAGCCGGCATCGCGCGCGCGCTCGACATCACGGTGATCGCCGAGGGCGTGGAGACCGAACAGGAACTCACCGTCCTGCGTGCCACAGGTATCCGGCTGTTTCAGGGCTACCTGTTCGCGCGTCCATCGTTTCAGGCGCTGTCTCCCGTTCCGATGCTGAGCACGGACAGCACGAATTTTGCCATCGTCGCCTGATCGCTGCTGCGGTCTCATCACCGTATTCACACGATCGCGTCACCATTCTTGCGCATGAATCGGACACCACGCTCACTCTTGTCGCCCATCATGTCGACGTCGGAATAATGGAATGTATCGGTCCGCGCGCGCGTGCCGATTTCGAGATAGACCACATCGGCTTGCGACTTGTTGATCAGGCAATGACCATTCGGGACGCCGGCTTTGAAGCCCGCGCAATCGCCGGCGCGCAGAATGGTTTCCCCACCATCCTCGCAAAGTGTCGCCTCGCCTTCGAGAATATAGACGAACTCATCCTCGGTCTCGTGCCAGTGCCGCAGCGCCGATGCGGCGCCGGGCTTCAGTCGCGTCAGGTTCACGCCGAATTGCGTCAGCCCCGCTTCGTTGCCCAGCACCGTCTTGATTCGGCCTTCGGTCGATTGTGCATATTCCGCGGGATAGATGGTGGTGGAGCGCACCGCGCATTTCGACAGATCGATCTTCGGCATGCGCTGAAACTCACACCCGCTCGATAATCGTCGCGGTGCCCATGCCGGCGCCAATGCAGAGCGTGATCAGCGCCGTGGATTTGCCGCGCCGCTCCAGTTCGTCCAGCACGGTGCCGAGGATCATCGCGCCGGTGGCACCGAGCGGATGGCCCATCGCGATCGCTCCGCCGTTCACATTGATCTTGTCGTGTGGGATGTCGAGCGCCTGCATGTAGCGCAGCACGACCGAGGCGAAAGCCTCGTTCAGTTCCCACAGGTCGATGTCGGCCGTCGACATGCCGGCTTTCTTCAGGACCTTCTGCGTCACCGGGATCGGGCCGGTCAGCATGATGCCGGGCTCGGAGCCGATATTGGCGAACGCCTTGATGCGCGCCCGCGGTTTCAGTCCGGCCGCCTTGCCCGCCTCCGCATTGCCGATCAGCACCGCCGCCGCGCCATCGACGATGCCGGACGAATTGCCGGCATGGTGCACGTGGTTGACCTCTTCGACTTCGGGATAGCGTTGCGTCGCCACCGCGTCGAACCCGCCGAGCTGGCCGATCTCGACAAAAGCGGGCTTGAGCGACGCCAGCGACTGCATGGTCGTGGTCGGCCGCATGTGTTCGTCGCGATCGAGCAAGGTGATGCCGTTGACATCCTTGATCGGCAGGATCGAGTTCTTGAAGCGTCCGTCGGCCCAGGCCTCGGCCGCGCGCTTCTGGCTCTCCACCGCGTAGGCGTCCACGTCGTCGCGCGAGAAGCCGTACTTGGTTGCAATCAGGTCGGCGGAAATGCCCTGCGGCATGAAATAGGTTGGGATCGCCGCCATCGGATCCATGAACCAGGCGCCTCCCGACGCGCCAATGCCGACCCGGCTCATCGATTCCACACCGCCACCGACGGTCATGTTGTGCTGACCGCTCATCACCTCGGCCGCGGCGAAATTCACCGCATCGAGACCCGACGCGCAGAACCGGTTGATCTGGATGCCCGGCACCTTGTCGCCATAGCCTGCCAGCAGCGCAGAGATACGCGCGACATCGCCGCCCGCTTCGCCGATCGGATCAACGCAGCCCATCACCACGTCGTCGACCAGTTCGGGATCGAGATCGTTGCGCTCGCGCAGGCCCTTGAGCACCTGCGAGGCGAGGTTGACCGTCTGCACCTCATGCAGCGAGCCGTCGACCTTGCCGCGTCCGCGCGGCGAGCGCAGGTGATCGTAGATAAAGGCGTCGGTCATTCTGTCTCTCTCCGTTTC
>JAEZBA010000234.1 GCA_023430245.1 Pseudomonadota bacterium | reverse complement strand
GGCGACAGCGAGCCCGTCTGCTTCGGGCGTCGTGACCAGACAGGCATCGAGACGTCGCGTCAATTCGCGCTGGTCCATGCCGGTGCCGATGAACACGATTTCCTGCCGTCGGTCGCCCCAAATATCGTCCCAGTAGGATTTCAGCATCGTGCGCCATTCCGGCTGACGCGGCCACCGATCCGGCGGGATAGCGCACCACCACATGCCGCGGCCTTCGCTGCGCACGATCGCGCCGGCCTGGCTGATCTCGCCGACCCAGTCCGGACGGGTCGCGATCCAGAAATGCCCCTTGCAGCGGATCACGCCCGGCCAGCTCGAGTTGATGAAGCGATGGAACGCTTCCGGCTGGAACGGGCGGCGGGCGCGGTAGACGAAGCTCTGGATGCCGTATTCTTCCGTTTCCGGCTTGTGGTCGGCAAACTCATAGAGTTCCTTGAACCAGATCGGATGCCGCTGCGCGCGCTCGAAGTCGAAGCGGCCGGTGCCCAGGACCCGCGACATCGGCACCTGAGAGAAGCTGGACTCGATGATGTCGGCCTCGGGATTCAGCGCGCGCACGATCTTGCGTGCCGCCTCGGCCTTTTCAGGGGCGGCATCGTCGATCTTGTTGAGAACGATCACGTCGGCGAATTCGATCTGCTCGACCAGCAGGTCGACGATGGTGCGGTTGTCATCGTCGCCAAGCGATTCACCGCGCTCGCGCAGGAAATCGGTCGATGCGTATTCGTTCAGGAGATTGGCGGCATCGACCACGGTCACCATGGTGTCGAGGCGCGCGACATCGGACAGGCTCTCGCCGTCCTCGTCGCGAAAGTCGAAGGTGGCTGCCACCGGCAGCGGCTCGGAAATGCCGGTCGATTCGATCAGCAGATAATCGAAGCGGCCGTCTTACGCGAGCGTGCGCACCTCTTTCAGCAAATCGTCGCGCAAGGTGCAGCAGATGCAGCCATTGGTCATCTCGACCAGCGTCTCATTCGTCCGCGAGAGGTTCGCACCGCCATCGCGGATCAGGTCCGCGTCGATGTTCACTTCGCTCATGTCGTTCACAATGACCGCAACCCGCTTGCCCTGCCGGTTGTTGAGGATGTGATTCATCAGCGTGGTCTTGCCTGCGCCCAGAAAGCCCGAGAGCACGGTGACGGGAAGCTTTTGCATGGGGAGCGGATCCGAAAATGTTGGCGAACGGTTTCATGTGAATGGAGCAGGGCGCGCTATTGCGGCTTGCAGTTCGGCGCGAGACCCGCGCCGATATCGTGGGCGAGACGCGCCAGGATAACGGCGGCGTGTTGAGGTCCGTAGGCGTTGACCAGTCGCGGCAGGGTTTCGGCCAGCAGCGCGGCGAGCGTGGTCTCGTCCGGTGCGCCGGCTGCTGCCGCTTGAGCGATCGCGGTCCGGATCGCATCCCGCGCGATGCTGAAGTCGGGCGGAAAGATGCCGGAATCGCTCTCGTCGGCGGAAAGCAAAGTCTCCTGCGGTGGCGTCATTGCAAGCTCCCAAGAAGAGTTATGTTATAACATAACAAATATGTTCGGCAAGAGTTTGCGCTGCTTCCAGACGGTCGGGTGTTCGTGTGCCAGTTCGCGGGTTCACATGGCTGGAAGAGCGCAATTTTGCTCCGAGCATTCGCTCGAGCAGGGGTGATGATGACGCTCGGTCGCTGTTCTAAAGGTAACTCGGTGCATGATAGGACTATTTTCATGTGAGACGCGTATCCGTATTCCGGCCGGCACCCATGCAGCAATAAGCCCGCGCCATGAAGCGGTTGGCCGTTGTTCTTGTGCGTGCGGTTCAGCATTGTGTGGCGATGCCGGAGCCCTACAGAATCGATTTTCCCAGCAACACCGCCGCGTTCTTCGGCGGCATGCGCTCGGCATGGCTGTCGGTTTTCACCTATGTGCTGTTCGGCACCTATATCGGCGTCGGCGCGCTCGCCTACGATCTCAATTTCAGCATGCTGTGGGTGAGTGCATCGACGCTGCTGGTCTGGGCGGCGCCGGCCCAGGTGATCCTGATCTCTACGCTCGGCGGCGGGGCAAAGCTGATCGAGGTCGCGGTCGCGGTTGGCTTGAGCGGCGTGCGCTTGCTGCCGATGGTGGTGTCGCTGATGCCGATCCTGCGCGGCCCGAAAACCAGGAGCTGGCAGTTGCTGCTGCCGGCGCATTTCACCGCGGTCAGCATGTGGGTGGAATCGATGCGGCTCGCGCCGCAAATGCCGGTGGAGCGGCGCATTCCGTTCTGCAACGGCATTGCCAGCGGCTACATGATCTCGGCGATGACGGCGACGGTTGTTGGCTATTATCTCGCTGCGAAGCTGCCGCCGCTGTTGACGGCGTCGCTGCTGTTCCTCACGCCGATGTCGTTTCTGGTGTCGATTGCGCGCAATTCCAGCCTGCTGGTTGACCGGCTTGCGCTGATCCTTGGCCTGATCATCGGTCCGGTCCTCGCATTCGCGGCGGTCGAGCTCGACGTGATGTGGGCCGGCATCGCCGGCGGCACCATTGCCTATATCGCCCATCGCGTGCGGGAGAGCATGCGATGAGCCTCACCACCTCAGCGCTCTGGCCTTATGTGGTTCTGATCCTTGTCGGCTTTCTACCGAACGAAATCTGGCGCTGGCTCGGTTTCGCACTGGCGCGCGGGATCGACGAAGGTTCCGAAATACTGGTCTGGGTGCGCGCGGTTGCGACCGCGGTGCTCGCCGCCGTCATTGCCAAGTTGATCTTCTTCGCGCCGGGTGCGCTCGCCACCGTGCCGCTTTCGGTGCGGCTGGCGGCGATCGCCGCGGGTTTTGCAGCCTTCATCGCTTTCCGGCGCTCGATCTTTCTTGGCGTCGCGACCGGCGAGGCGGTGCTGATCTCTGGCGCGCTGCTGTGGCCGCTGCTGTAGCTACGCGGACGCCATCGCGTCGGATAGCTTTTTCGCCTGATCCGCCAGTATCTCCGGCTTTTCCTTCTCGCTCGCGGGCGGCTTCATCGCGACGCCTTCCTTGCGCGGGATCACATGCACATGCAGGTGGAACACCACCTGACCGCCGGCATTCTCGTTGAATTGCTGCACGGTGACGCCGTCTGCCGAGAACACCTTCATCCCTGCGCGCGCGACCCGTTGTGCAATCTTCGCCACATGCGCGAGATCGTCGGCGTCCACGTCGAGGATATTACGGGCGGCGCTTTTCGGAATGACCAGAGCGTGCCCCGGCGCACGCGGCATGATGTCGAGAAACACCAGCACGCGCTCGTCCTCGTAGACCTTGTGGCAGGGCAGTTCGCCGCGGATGATCTTGGCAAAGATGTTGTTCGGGTCGTAAGCCGGCATGGTCGCTACTCCTGTTCCGCCATCTTGCGGAAGGGGGTCAATTGTTCAAGCTCGCGCCCTGCGGCATCCACATAGGCGCGTTCGCGTTTGAGATAGTCGGCAATCGCCCGCCGCAGCCCCGGATCGGCGATATAGTGCGACGAATAGGTGGTGACCGGCGCATATCCCCGCGCGAGCTTGTGTTCGCCCTGAGCGCCGGCTTCCACTGTCGCGGGCTTGTTGGCAATCGCGAAATCGATCGCCTGGTTATAGCAAAGTTCGAAATGCAGGAACGGGTGATGCTCGATGGCGCCCCAATGCCGGCCGAATAACGCGCCTGCGCCGATGAAGTTGATCGCGCCGGCGATGTAGCGGCCGTCGCGTTTGGCCATGACCAGTAGGATGCGGTCGGCCATGTCCTGGCCGATCATCGAAAAGAATGCGCGGGTGAGGTAGGGCCGACCCCATTTGCGCGATCCGGTGTCGATGTAGAAGGCAAAGAAATCGTCCCACACCGCCTCGGTCAGATCGCTCCCGGTCAGCGGATGAATGGTGATGCCGCTGTCGATTGCCTCGCGGCGCTCGCGGCGGATCGTCTTGCGCTTGCGAGAGGCGAGCGCCGACAGAAAGTCGTCGAAGCTTCCGTAGCCTTCGTTGCGCCAGTGGAACTGCTGGTCGGTCCGCTTCAGAAAGCCCTTGGTCCGGAGCCGCTCCCAATCCGCCTGCGGCAGGAAGGTGACGTGGACGGATGAAGCCTGCCGGCGTTCGCACAGGGTCACGAGCCCTGCCGCGAGTGCGTCCTTCACTGCGTCCGCATAAGGGGAGGGCCTGACCAGCAGACGCGGCCCGGTCGCCGGCGTGAACGGCACCGAGACTTGCAGCTTGGGATAGTAACTGCCGCCCGCGCGTTCATAGGCGTCAGCCCAGCCCTGGTCGAACACGTATTCGCCGCGCGAATGCGATTTGAGATAGCAGGGAACGGCGCCGAGCACTTCGCCGTTCGGGGTTTCGGCCAGCAGATGTTGGGGCGCCCAGCCGGTGCGCGGCGTGGCCGAACCGGATCGCTCGAGAGCCGACAGAAACGCATGAGAAACAAAGGGATTGGCCGCCCAGCGGGGATCGTTCGGAAGCGCGTCGATTTTCGGATAAGCTGGTTCATCCAACGTCTGAGCGC
>JAEZBA010000117.1 GCA_023430245.1 Pseudomonadota bacterium | reverse complement strand
TGTGGTTGTTGCGCGAGCCATTCCGCATCGGGGCCCCAACCCGGGCGGCCGATGATGTTCAGATGCACCGGGATGCCGAGACGGGCCGCGAGCGCGGCGCAGATATCCGCCGCCGCGCGGAAATTCTTGCGCGGCTCGATCGTTCCGATCGCGGATATGGTCAGCGAAGCCGGCGCATCGGTTCGGGATGCACGGTCGCCAACGTCAAGCCCGAACACGTTGCGCACCGAAGGGCGGCACAGCGTGATGCTGGCATCGGCCCGGCAGAATGGCCGAAGGGTCGACGCGGTATATTCCGAATTGGTCAGGAAATGTTTCAGCGAACGCACTGCGAGCGCGAACAGCGGTGCGAAGTAGACACGCGCGGCCAGGTTCAGTTCCGCGCTCCGAGTCAGAAGAAACACGTCGTGCACGTAAAGAACCGTGCTGTCGCGGCGCGCCATCGAAAAATACGGAGACGGCGGAAATCCCGGAAACAGGAAGACATCGTCGCGGTGCCGCAGCGCCTCGAGTGGCAGCGTCACGTTCTGCGCCATGACAACGCCCAGGCGCCCGGCCCCAGCGGTGACGGTCTCCACCGGCAGCGGCGACAACACCGACGGACTGAACAACTCGCGGGTGATGCGTTCGATACCGGTCGAACGCCGGCCCATATGGGTATGATCGATGCGCAGCCGGCGCTGCGAGGGCTCGCGCTTACCGGTCACCGAACGCTCCCGCCTGTTGCGGCAGATTTGCCGTTGCCGGCCGTGTGTATCCGGTGAGGGCCGCATCGAATATGGCTTCGGTCTCGGCGGCCGCCTTCCGCCACGAGAAGCGCGCGGCGTTGGCGAGACTGGCTCGCGACATCCGCCGCTGCAATTGCGCATCGTCGAAAACCGATTTGATGCGGCTGGCCAGCGCCGCCGCGTCCCGCGGCGGAAAGAACAGCGCGCCCTCGCCGGCGACCTCACGCAGCACCGGAATATCGGCACAGATGACCGGCGCGCCGAGTGACTGCGCCTCGACCACCGGTAGGCAGAAACCCTCATTCAGCGACGTGTTGATGAAGCAGGTCGCGCCGCGATAGGCGCTGACGAGGTCGGCATCCGACAGCGTCCCCATCTTGCGAACGATATTGCCGCCCGCGCGCTGTTCCGCTTCGGCCAGAAGTCCGGCCTGGTCACGACCGATGTGACAGATAACGGGTGCGTCGCCATCCCGCTTCAGCAGCTCCAGAGCTTCAACCAGAACCGCGACATTCTTGTTCGGCGAGACATTGCCGACATAAAGGCCGTAGGGCGTATCGAATCGGTCATCCGGCTGCGGCACGCCCGGTTGCGTGGCGTCGATGATCGGCGCTTCATGGACGACAGCCAGCTTGTCTTTCGCGAACCGATATCGCGTTTCGATATCGCGCCGCGTTGCCTGCGACACGCAGACGACCGCCGATGCCGCTCGCAGACTGAGCGGAAACAGCGCTTTCCACCACAGGCGATGCCTCAGCGGATAGGCAGCCGGCATCGTCTCCATGTACATGTCATGCACGGTGATGACGCGCGGCCAGCGGCCCCAGAAACACCCGACCGGGTTACAATTGAACTCGAGTATGGCGCCGGTCTCTTGCATCAGATGCGGCACCGTCGCCATCTGGCTCAGGACGTTGACGGGCGTCTTCGGACGATATGGCAGGGTTCGAACGTCGATCGATGTCCGGCGCAAGGATGCGGGAAGGCTTTCCGCGTCCCATGTGGTTGCGAGAACGTAGCGATAGCGCCGCGACTGCGCCAGCTCCTCCAGCAAAGCGAACAGATAGCGCGAGATCCCGGAAATCAGGTTCGGGGGCTCGAGCAGATGATTGACGAGAATTGTGCCGGTCATCGCGCGCCCAGCGCCCGGGATGGCGACCGCATCCCCGCTCCAGCGTTGATCATGCTCGCCACCCCCGCCGGTAGCCGTGGCTCGCGCGATAACGATCGTAATAATTGCTGTCGCCGTCCCGGCAATACTGACTCAGCTTATTCACATCGGCCTTGTTCAGCAGACAACCGAGAAGCTTCTCCTGGATACCCGGCGCAGCCCGCAGCGCCGATGCCGCCGCGTCGCGGCTCGTGCTTCCCCATTCGACGATGAAGACGAACGAATCCACGAGGTTGGTCATCGCGCGAACATCCGCAAATGGAACGATGGGCGGAAGATCGAGCACAACGACGTCGTACCGCTTGCGGAGCGCCGCGACGAGGTCCTGCAAGCCGGCCGATGCGAGCAGATCATGGGGATTATGGACCTGCCCCTGCGAAGCGGCCGGCAGGAACGACATTCGTGTCAGACTGTCGGTCCACACAGCGCCATCCAGCGCCGCCCGCCCCTTCACGATCTCGGCCAAACCGTAATCCGCTTCCGGACTGAGCATATAGGTCAGTGCCGGATAGCGCAGATCGCAGTCGACCAGGATGCAACTCCGGCCGCTATCGGCCATCGCCTCGGCGAAGTTCGCGGCGACGAAGCTCTTGCCCTCACCCGGTCTGGTCGAGCAGAAGCCAATCACCATGCCGGCACGCGTCTCCGGTTCGGCGGCACCGGCTTCGAGCTTGACGTGACGCAGCGTCTCGGCGAAGTGCGACATCGGATTGTCGACCGCATAGCGTAACGATCCGAGGTCGTCGCTGAGAAAGCGTTTCCCCGGACCGGCGCGCGCCAAAGAACCACCGCGCAGCGTCCGGTACGGCAATGTCGGATGGCCGATATCCGGGAGAATTCCCAGCGCCTTGCAGCCGAGAACGTCCTCGACCTGCGCCGTGGTGCGGAAGGTCGAGTCCGTCGCCTCGAGGCCGAGGGCGAAAATCAGGCCGAGAAACAAACCCAGCACGCCGCTACCCAAGGTAATGCGGGTGACACCGGGTGAACTCTTGTAGCGGGGCGTCTTGGCCTCCGAGATGATCCGCGCCTCGGTGACTGGGAACGACTCCTGCTGCGCGATTTCCATGTATTTCTTGAGGAAGTTTTCCTGCACTTCGCGCGAGGTCTGAACGGCGCTCTCCAAAGCGCGAAGCTTGACCTGCGCCTGATTGGTACTCTGGGTCTGCGAGACCAGCGCATCCAGACTCTTCTGAAGGGTGGTTTCGCGAAGCTTCGCGATCTCGTAATCGCTCCTGTAGCTCTGCGCGATGCGCCGCAATTCGTCCTTGATGTTGTCGAGAAGCTGGTTCTTTTCGGTGCGCAGGTTGACCGCGGCCATGTGCTTGAAGCCGTAGCGCGCCGACAGCTCGGCTTCGCGCCGTGCAACATCCAGATATTGCTGCCGCAGCTTGATGATCACGTCGTTGCGCAGCGATTCGGTGATCGTCGCGTCGCTGGCGTCACCCTTCAGGATCTCTTCCACACGGTCCCACCGGGCCTTCGCCTCGGCCACCTGCGTCCGCGCC
Organism: Pseudomonadota bacterium; assembly: GCA_023430245.1. Classification (GTDB taxonomy): domain Bacteria; phylum Pseudomonadota; class Alphaproteobacteria; order Rhizobiales; family Xanthobacteraceae; genus Pseudorhodoplanes. The sequence continues at coordinate 4,892 of JAEZBA010000117.1, read as the reverse complement.
AGAATGATCTGCGTGCTGACTTCAGTGATCTGCTGCTCGTTGATAAGGCCGCGTCCGGTATTGACGATGTTGTTGTCCGACTTGAATTTCTGGACCGCCTTGTCGGACTCCGAGGTCTGCTCTGACAATTGCTTCAGGCGCTCCTCGAGCCATAGTCCGGCGCGCCGGCCCATCTCGTGCTTCGCTTCGAGGATATCGGCGAGATAAGCATTGGCGATGGCATTCGCGACCCGCGCTGCCTGTTCCGGATTGCGCGACGTGAACCTGATCTCGATCACATTGGTGAAGCCGACGCGCCGGACATCGAGATCGCTTCTCAGCCAGTCGACCAGGAGTTCGTCCTCGAACGGCTCCGCCCGCTCTACCTCCCCCGACGAGATCAGGCCGGCAATGATGTTCTTCAATTTCGTCACGAGACCCGGCTGCTTCTGGAATTCGGGCTCGTTCGCGAGATTCAGCTGCTTCACGACGCGCTGCAGCACGCGCTCGGACTTGATGATCTCGACCTGGCTGTCGAGGGTGACCGACACTGGCGAATCCGAGGTCGCCGACTGGTCTCGCAACGCCTTGATGCTGCTGTTGTCGACCAGAACGCGCGCGGCTGCCGTATATTTCGGGGTTGCCGAAAGGCTGTAGATCAGCCCCGCCACAGCCACCGCTGCAGCGACTGCGACGATGACAACGGCACGCCGCCGCAAAAACCGGAAGATGCCGTGAAGGTCGATCGCAACATTCGCGTTCGACCGTCCGCCGGTCGGGGCGCTGATCTCCGGTCGCCTGAGCGGGCTGGCGTTAAGCATGGCGATGACCTACTCACACACTCACGTCCCGTGCCGCGAGACGTTGTCGGTTCGAAAAACGGCCGTCCGACAAAGGCCTACCCCCCAAAGCCGGATATGGCATCGCCCCTCGAGGCGCAAGCAAACAGCCCTTGAATGATTAATTGCCGGCGGGTCAGCCGCGACGGGAACCCGGCACATACATGACGGGCGCCGGCGATCGCCTCGAGCCGCCAGCTGCGGCCATGAGCGTCAGGCGGGGTCCTGCGAGTGCCGGATAACGCGCGACTGCCGCGCCGGCCCGGGCCGAATAGCATCACACGGCGGAATACGGGCAAGGGTGCCGGACGCGGCCGCGTGTCTTAAAGCTCCATTAACCATAAACTTCGAATTATCGCCCCAGTGCTCGCATGCCGAACTGGGTTCGATGACGATTTTCAGGTGCCCCATTGTTGCGCTGGGTCCGCGCGACCGGCTGCCCCGTGAGGGTGCGAGCCGGGCCGGTTCCCGTCCGCACTCCGCTTGGGCTCGAACCTGGCTTGCGCGGATTTCGGTCGCCCTTGTTCCGTTGCTGACGACCGGTTGCGGCCTGTTTTCCGCATCGGGCCCCTATAGTCCCGACATCATGGCCTATAACGGCGGGCCGGACGCGCAATACGAACTGGTGCCGCTGTCGCCTCGCGTGGCCACTGCGCTCTCGCGCCGCGGCGGTCTCAAGGGCGTGGGTGCATTTTCCGACAGGCCGCCGGCGCCCGACATCCGGCTCGGCGTCGGCGACGTGGTTGCGGTCACGGTGTTCGAGGCGCAGGCCGGGGGCCTGTTCATTCCGCTGCAGGCGGCATCGCGCCCCGGCAATTTCGTCCAGATTCCGAACCAGACCGTCGACCGGGCTGGAAACATCACCGTTCCCTATGCCGGGCAGGTGCGCGCTTCGGGCCGGACGGTCCCCGAAGTGCAGAGCGATATCGTCAGTCGCCTGAAGAACAGGGCGATCGAGCCGCAGGTCGTGATCACCATCGCGGAGCAGCGTTCGAATCTTGTCAGCGTAATGGGAGACGTCAACAACCCGCTCAAATTTGCGCTGTCGCTGCCGGGAGAACGCATTCTTGATTCGATTGCCCGCGCAGGCGGTCCGAAGAACCAGGGCTGGCAGACATTCGTCACGTTGCAGCGTCGCGGCCACAAGCAGACGGTCGGCTTCAACCGGTTGATCGCGGAACCGGACAACAACATCAACGTGCAGCCCGGCGATACCATCTACGTCTTCAGCGAGCAGCAGACGTTCCTCGCCTTTGGCGCGACCGGACAGCAGGGCCAGTTTAATTTCGACCAGGACCGCCTGTCGCTGGCCGAAGCCGTCGGCAAAGCCGGCGGCCTGATCGACTCCCAGGCCGATCCGCGGACGGTATTCATCTATCGCGTGGAGCCGACCGAATATCTCGCGGAATTGGGCGTCGACATCAGCCGCTGGGGCAACACCCGCCAGGTTCCGGTGATCTACTGGGCGAATTTCGGCGATCCGGCCGGATACTTTCTCGCGACCTCAACGCCGATCCAGAACAAGGACGTCATTTACATCTCGAATGCCGCGACGGTCGACTTTACCAAGTTCCTGACATTCGTCCGGACCATGATTGCGACGGCCGGCGACGGCTTCGCTCTCAGGAACACAATCAACGTCAAGTCCGTCAATTAACGCCACGATGGCGGTTTGCGCCCGCGTGTCAGCTTAGGACATCCGGCACAGCGTCGCGGCGCCCCGATCGACCCGGCTCGCTTGCCGCCAACGCGCACGACCGCGAACAACACCGCATTTTCTCGGCGCAACTGAAGAGTCGCGCACGACATCGATTGGTAAACGCAGCCGCGGCCCCGCAATTGCTGATTCGTCATCACAAGCGATGGCGGTCTCGCAAACCGCCTCTTTTTGAAACAGGCGGCGTTTGCGGTGACGAATACCTGGTTGAATCAAAGCTCGGGAACCGGCCCATCGATCCTGTCGCGGCCGTCGTTGCGTCGTTTCAGCCTTGCTCTCATCGCCGGCGGCGCCGACGCCGCAACCGTGATCCTGGTCTCGGTCGGCACGGGAGTTCTGTACCACACATTCGCCTATCAGGACGCAGGTCCGCTCAGCGACTACGTCAAGGTCGGGCTGATGACTGCGTTGCTTTATCTTATTCCGTGTATCTACCGCGACGAATATCTGTTCTCGAAGCACCTGAAATTCGATCTACGGCCCGCGCAGATCGCGCGCTATTGGACATTCGCCTTCATCTGCCTGGTGATCCTCGGCTTCTTGTCGAAGACGAGTATTCTTTATTCGCGCGGCTGGCTGGTCCTGTTCTATGTGGCCGGGCTCGTCTCGCTGACCAGCGTGTATGTGCTGCGCGTTCTCGCTTTCGATGCCGCAAGCCGGCTCGGACTGATTTCCGGACAACGCCTGTTCCTGGTCGGACGCGAGGCCGATGTCCGCGACTTCACCCAGCGCTACAATCTCCGCTCACTGGGATGCCAGATCGTTGGTATTGGCTATCTGTCGCCGACCGACGAGCAAACCAGCGAATCCCTGAACAGCGCGGTGGCGAAAGCGCGCGTGCTGTCGCCGGACAACATCATGCTGATCGCACCGTGGTCCAACCAGGCCACGATCGATCGCTGCATCGATGCATTCATGACGCTGCCGTGTTCGATCAGCCTCGCGCCGGAACGGATTCTGGAGCGCTTCGATCACATCACGATCGAGAAGCTTGGACCGATCGCCAGTTTGCATCTGCTTAACCCGCCGATGTCCGGAGCCTCCACCACCATCAAGCGGGCATTCGACGTGCTGGTGGCCTCGCTGCTGCTGCTGGCGCTTCTGCCGTTCTTTCTTGTGATTGCGATCCTGATCAAACTTGATAGTCCGGGCCCTGTTCTGTTCCGGCAGCAACGCTATGGGTTCAACCAGAAGTCGTTCCTGATCTACAAGTTCCGGACGATGTCTGCGCTGGAGGACGGCGCGAATGTCCGCCAGGCAACGCGCCACGACGATCGCGTCACCCACCTCGGCCATTTCATGCGCCGGTGGAGCATCGACGAGCTGCCGCAAATTCTCAATGTGATCAAAGGCGACATGTCGCTTGTCGGTCCGCGCCCGCACGCCCTCGCCCATGATCGCGCATGGGGGTCGAAAATCGCGCTGTATGCACGCCGGCACAACGTCAAACCCGGTATCACCGGCTGGGCGCAGATCAACGGGTTCCGGGGCGGGATCGTCGCGGAGGAACAACTCCAGGGACGCATCCTGTGCGATCTCTACTACATCGACAATTGGTCGATCTGGCTCGACATCAAGATCCTGTTCTCGACGGTGTTCTCGAAAGCCGCCCACAAGAACGCTTATTGAGCGCTCGACCAACGCGGTCCGCCCTTGGGAGGCAACCTCGCGACGCGGTCCGATAGTTAAATTTTCGTTATTTACCGTAGCGGCAAGTTGATCGCTCCTCCGAGGCTGATGCAAGTATTGTGGCGCTGCAGAACGAGATCCTTGCCATGTCTAAGTACATCCGTGGGGGAATTGCATCACGCGCCGCGTCTTCAAAGGCGCCGGAACGCGCCCTCGCGATTGCCGATCTCTCCGAGGAATACATGCCGAGCTCTTCGGCTCTCGCAGCCGAAGCGCTGGTTGTCAGCCACCCTCATTTGCGGATCGGTCGCCGCCCCAGAAAAGGTCCGCGGCGTCCATATACGCGTTCTGTCTGGCTGCTTGTCGGTTGGCTGGTCGTATCGATGTCGATGATTGCAGGCGCCGGCGGCGTGGTTGCATTGTATTTCTGAGTCCGCGGGCGGCTTGACCGAACCGCAGCGCCAAAATGCAATTGTTAACGAACCGCTAACGGCACGCCCGGCTGAATTCTCCGGATCGCCATGGTATTTAACCTCTTCTTTACCATAAGAGAAAAAGGTGAGCGCTGAAGGCAGCCCTTGCTTCGCGGCGCAAGCCAATCTTTAGAATTCTGCGCATGCGGGCCGCCGGTCGTCGAAGCTGAGCGGGTCGAGAGCATGAACAGGCGCGGGTCGACAAACGAGTATTTCGCGCGGGATGAATGGCGGGCGCCCGTTGCGCATCCGTAT
>JAEZBA010000113.1 GCA_023430245.1 Pseudomonadota bacterium | reverse complement strand
GCCAGCACCTCCTGTTTGAGATCGGCGCGCTCGAACACCGCCTCCACGACGATATCGCTGGTGCCGATCCCCTCATACGATGACGTTGCGCGGATACGCCCGATCACATCGTCATAGGAGCCTCCGCGCAGACGGCCGCGCTCGGCGTCGCGTTCGGCATTCTTCGCGATGGACTGACGGCTCTTCAGCGCGACATCGTCCGACACATCGATCAGTTCGACCTGCATTCCGGCCTGCGCGGCAACATAGGCAATGCCGCGCCCCATCACGCCGCCGCCGATCACAGTGACTTTCCCGGGCTTTGACGCCGGCACGTCCTTCGGCCGCATCTTCATCGCCTTTGCGTCGGTGGTGCCGACGAACAGCGTGCGGATCTTGGCTTTGGCATCGGGCGAGGCCGCAAGCCGCGCGAAGTGGCGCGTCTCGATCGCGATGCCGGCATCCAGGCTACGTTCAAGCCCGTGATGCAGCACCTGCAGGATCGCTTCGCTGGCAAGATCGCACCCGGCGCTGCGCTTGTGCAGCCGGGTCCAGCTGCCCATGAAGAACATGCGGCCTTCCGCCGATTGCGGCGCAAAGCCCGGCAGCCTGTAGCCCTTCACGTCCCAGGGCTGCGCCGCTTGCGGATTGTCCAGCGCCCAGGCCTTCGCTTCGTCGCGCAGTTGCTCGGCCGGCACCACCGCGTCGATAATGCCTGCGGCCAGCGCATCGGCCGGCTTCAGCCGCCTGCCTTCCAGCAGCAACGGCGCCGCCGCCGCGATCCCGATCAAGCGCGGCAAACGCTGCGTCCCGCCGCCGCCCGGCATCAGACCCAGCGTGACTTCCGGCAGCCCAAAGCGCGCAGACGGTACATCGGCCGCGATACGGCGATGGCAAGCGAGCGCCAGTTCGAAGCCACCACCGAGCGCAGTGCCGTTCAGCGCCGCGACCACTGGCTTGCCGCCGGTCTCGAGCTTGCGAATGGCCTTGAGGAACGGCGTCACGATCGCGATTGCATCGGCCGGCGTCTGGACGCGCCGCAACTGGTCGAGATCGCCGCCGGCGAGGAAATCACGCTTGGCCGACGTGAGCACGATGCCCTTCACGGATTCGTCGGCGAGCAGCCGGTCGATCAGTGCGGCGAATTCGACATTGTCCTGCGCACCGAGCGTATTCACCGGGCCGGGGCTGTCGAACACAAGGAGGGCGATGCCGTCGCCTAAGTCTTCCTGCCGGATCATGTTGTTGTTCTCTCAGACCCGTTCGATCAGCGTGGCGACACCCATGCCGAGCCCGACGCACAACGTGGCGACGCCGCGTTTGGCGCCCGTGCGCTCAAGTTCGTCGACCAGCGTGCCGATCATGATATTGCCGGTTGCACCGATTGGATGGCCCATGGCGATGGCGCCACCATTGACGTTGACGCGATCGTGCGACACGCCGGTCTCTTGCATGAAATGCAGCACCACCGAGGCGAATGCCTCGTTCACTTCGAAGATATCGACATCGTCGAGCGTCAGCCCCGCCCGCGCGACCGCCTTGCGCGCGGCCTCGCCAGGGGCCGTCAGCATCAGGCAGGGCTCGCAGCCGACGGTGGCAAAACTGACGAAGCGCGCGCGCGGCTTCAGATCGAGTTCCTTGCCGAGCGCGGGCGAGCCGATCAGCATCGCGGCAGCGCCGTCCACAACCCCAGATGAATTGCCGGCGGTATGAACGTGATTGAGCCGGTTCACTTGCGGATAGCGATGGCGCACGATGTCGCCGAAGCCACCTTTCACCGCCATAGCCTCGAAAGCGGGCTTGAGCTTGCCGAGCGCCGACATATCGGTCGAAGGCCGCATGTGCTCGTCGCGCGACAAGCACGGCGTACCGTTGAAATCGTTCACCGTGACCACGGAGCGCGAAAAGCGGCCTTCGTCCCAGGCGCGTGCTGCACGCTTTTGCGATTCCACCGCATAGGCGTCGACATCCTCGCGCGAGTGACCGTCGAGGGTCGCGACGAGATCCGCAGCAACGCCCAGCGGAGTGAAATTTGTGATGGTATTGAATTCGGCGTCACTGCCCCACGGACCGCCGGTGCCGCCCATGGAGATCAGTGACATCATCTCCACGCCGCCAGCGATCATGCAATCCGCCTGCCCGGCCATGACGCGTGCCGCCGCCGCATTCGCCGCATCCAGCCCCGACGAGCAGAACCGGCTGACCACCGAACCGGAGATTCGATCGTCGAAGCCGGCCCGCAGCAATGACGAGCGCGCGATGTCGGCACCCTGGTCATCGACGGCGTCGCCACAGCCGAAGACAATGTCATCGATGGTGGCGCGGGTGCAGCCGGTGCGCTGGTCCAGCGCTTTCAGCACGGTGGCGCCGAGGTCGATTGGCGACAATGTATGAAGGCTGCCGGTGGCGCGGCCGGAACCGCGTGGCGTGCGCAGCGAGTCGTAGATCAAAGCCTCGGCCATGTGCGTCCTGCCCTCAGCCGCAACGCACGCCGTGCGAGGCGTCGTCGACGGCTTTTCGTTCCGTTATCCGGAATGATATTTCATCTATTGATATCGGAGCGGCGACGCGAGTTCAAGCGGCGGTCCCCGACGTAACCGCTTTATGCTAGGGCAGATCCGCCTCCGAATGTGTTGAGCGACCGGCGCAAATGATCGACGCATCTGCTCTCTCCATCGACGTACCGGGCAGCGGCGCGGTGTCCGCGTTGCTGACGAAGCCCGATGCGCCGCTAGCGGCCTTCGTCTTCGCCCACGGCGCCGGCGCCGGCATAACCCACCCTTTCATGCAGACTGTCGCGACCGGACTTGCCGCGCGCCGCATCGCGACGTTGCGCTACCAGTTTCCGTATATGGAGCGTGGGAGCAAGCGACCCGATTCACCGACGATCGCGCACGCCACCGTCCGCGCCGCGGTCGCTGCAACCGCAACGGCGATGCCCGGCGTGGCGCTGATCGCTGGCGGCAAATCCTTCGGCGGACGCATGACCTCGCAGACGCAGGCCGCTGAACCGCTGCCGCATGTCCACGGCTTGTGCTTCTTCGGTTTTCCGCTGCATCCGGCCGGCAAACCCGCGACCGAGCGCGGCGCCCATCTGGCGAAGGTCAATGTCCCGATGCTGTTCCTTCAAGGCACGAAAGATGCGCTCGCCGATGTCAGCCTGATCGAGCAGCAGGTCGCATCGCTCGCACCCCGCGCGACCCTACATCTCGTCACCGCAGCCGATCACTCCTTCCATGTGCCGGTACGATCGGGGCGCACGGATGCGCAGGTGATGGAAGAGATCCTGGATGCGATGGCGGAATGGACCGCACGCATCCTCGATGAAGACTGATTGCCGCACGCGAGATTTCCTATTGACGTCCGATTTTGATCCACCGACCGCATTATTGCACCGCAAACAGTAATCGGGTGCGCATGCGCGTCATAGGACTGCCCCATTGCCTGCTCCAAATAGGGACAAGGATTCGGGTGGGGGCTCGCATCATGACAACTGCATCATCCGCGGTCTGCCGACTTAGGCGTGCGTCCGCGATCATCGCTTTGGCATTCACATACCTTATTGACGTTTTGGTACCGCGACAGGACAGCGTTCGCTGCCCCGCCGGGCGGGCAATTCCGGGGGATATTCAATGATCAACATGCTGATCGGCGCCGTCATCGGCGTAGGAGGATTCATTGCGCTCGAATGGTGGCTTGTCGGCCGCAAACCATCAGGCAGCAGGGGGACCCATGGTATTCGATGAATCCGACTGCGATCGCATGGAGCGTGCGCTGTTGCGGGCCTATCAGTTCTTCATGAGGAGCGGGCGCCTCTCTACCGAGAACCTGTCGATCACCAAGGCGACGCTGAGCCGCGCCATCATGCACGCGATGGAACGCGGAGAAAGAGACGAGTCGCGGCTGGCGATGTATGCGGTGAATACCTTCACCACATACGCAAGCGATATTCTTGCCAGAGACCTGACCTATATCGGAGCACGGCAGCACGCGATCATGGAGCAGAATGCACCGGCCGGGGAACGAACCCGGTGCCGTTGATGGTGCGCAAGCCTAAGCAGACGCCCGATTAATCGGGCATCCGTATCTGTCGGTCAGTTCTCCACGACGAGTTCAACCCGGTCCGCCACGAATCGCGCGTGGCTGGTGAGAAGAGGTCTTCCGTCTGCAGCAACATCGACGCTATCGACGACAAGCAACGGACGCCCGGGATTGAGACGGAGTTTTGCAGCATGGACGGTGTCGGCCATCGCCGCCGACAGACGGGTTTCCTTTCGGCGATAATCGGGAAAGCCGATATATCCCAAGAGCCGGCTGACCGACCGCACCATGCGATAGACCCGAGCGGCGTCCGGCGCCAGCTCGAGCGGCAGCCAGCTGCTGCTGAGCGAAATCGGAACCCGATTGGCGCTGCGCAGAATATCGAGCCGCACCACCATCGCACCAGGCTGCAGATCGAGTCGCACTGCAACATCGCGCGGTGCGGGTTCCTTTGTACTCGACAGCAGGCGACCGCCGGCCTTGCGGCCTGACGCACCGATGATTTCCGAAAAGCGCGTGCGTGCACGTATCGGGTAGGCGATGCGCGCGGCATCGACATAAGTCCCGCTACCGCGCTCGGCACGGACCAGCCCGCGTTCCGAAAGCTCGGCGAATGCGCGCCGCACGGTATGCCGGTTGACGCCGAACCGCTCGGCAATTTCGAGTTCGCCGGGAAGCTTTGCGCCGCTTGCGAAATCGCCGCGGACGATCGCCTGCTCGATATCGTCGGCGATTTGCCGCCACAGCGTCACGCCGGCCGGCGAACCAGCATTCATTCGCATGTAGCTGGCGTTAGACA
>JAEZBA010000606.1 GCA_023430245.1 Pseudomonadota bacterium | reverse complement strand
TCACAGCCATGGCGCAGGCCGGCGGGATCGGCGTCATCCACCGCAACATGGAGCCGGACGAGCAGGCCGCGCAGGTCCGCCAGGTGAAGAAATTCGAATCCGGCATGGTGGTCAATCCGCTGACCATCGCTCCGGACGCCACGCTCGCCGACGCCTTCGCGCTGATGAAGGAGAACGGCATTTCCGGCATCCCGGTGGTGGAGGGCGCGGACCGCACCAACAAGGCCGGCAAGCTCGTCGGCATCCTGACCAACCGCGACGTGCGCTTCGCCACCGACCCGTCGCAGAAGGTGTCGGAGTTGATGACCAAGGAGCGCCTGGTCACGGTGCGCGAGAATGTCGGGCAGGACGAGGCCAAGCGGCTGCTGCATCAATTCCGGATCGAGAAGCTGCTGGTGGTCGATGCAGATTACCATTGCGTCGGCCTGATCACGGTGAAGGATATCGAGAAGGCGGTCGCCAATCCCAATGCCTGCAAGGACGAGCAGGGGCGGCTGCGGGTCGCCGCTGCGACCACGGTCGGCGACAAGGGCTTCGACCGCACCGAACGGCTGATCGCGGCGGGTGTCGACCTGGTCGTGGTCGATACCGCGCACGGCCATTCGCGGCATGTGCTGGAGGCGGTCAACCGCATCAAACGGCAATCCAACAAGGTGCAGGTGGTCGCGGGCAATGTCGCGACCTCGGACGGCGCCAAGGCGCTGATCAATGCCGGCGCCGACTCGATCAAGGTCGGCATCGGGCCGGGCTCGATTTGCACCACCCGCATCGTTGCCGGTGTCGGCGTTCCGCAATTGACCGCGATCATGGATGCGGTCGCGGCGGCGCAGAAAACCGGTACGCCGGTGATCGCCGATGGCGGCATCAAATATTCCGGCGATCTCGCCAAGGCGATTGCCGCCGGTGCCGATTGCGCGATGGTCGGCTCGCTGCTTGCTGGCACCGACGAGACGCCGGGCGAGGTGTTTCTGTATCAGGGCCGCTCCTACAAGAGCTATCGCGGGATGGGTTCCGTCGGCGCGATGGCGCGCGGCTCCGCCGACCGGTATTTCCAGCAGGACATCAAGGATACGCTGAAGCTGGTGCCGGAAGGCGTCGAAGGGCAGGTGCCCTACAAAGGCGCGACCGCGACCGTGCTGCACCAGCTCGCGGGCGGGCTTCGCGCCGCGATGGGTTATGTCGGCGCGGCCAATGTCGAGGAATTCCATCAGAAGGCGACCTTCGTGAAGATCACCAGTGCGGGCCTGCGCGAAAGCCATGTCCACGACGTGACGATCACGCGCGAGAGCCCGAATTATCCCGGACGGGCGTAGCGCCTCATGGCCAATCCGGAACGCGGATCCGGATGTCGAAATCCTCTCCTGCGCCGGGTTTGCGGGGCTGGCTGTCGGGCCTGCCGTCGTCGAGAAAATCCACGCGCCGCCATGCGCTGTAATCCGGCATCGCTTTCGGCGTGGCCGCGAGTCCGATCCTGAACAGAAGCTTCGGCCTGTCGGGGAGCGTGACCACCAGCATCCGCTGCGTGGTGCGTGTATAGAGCGGGATCACGCCCGGAATGATCGTCCGGCCGTCCTCCTGCCGCGGCTCGCGGAATGTTGCGCCGCTGCGCTGCGAGCCGGCCTGCATCTCGGCATCGATGCGTTTGAGATCGGGCGCGGGCATGCCGGGCGGCAGCCTGATCTCGAATTCCATGCGGGGACCGGCGCCGGAGAAATGCTCGACATTTGCAAGCCGATAGATCATCGCCGCAGCAGCCACAGCACCGAGAACGGCGACGATCGCCCCGATGCGTCCGGCCATGCTGCTGAGGCTGCGATGGCCCTGGTAGCGTAGCGTCAGTGCGCTCGCCGCGACGAAGCCGGTCACGCCACATGCGAGCGCGATCAGACCCGCGAAATAAGCCGCGCCGCCTTCGAAGCTGGAAATGGAAAAAGCGCCGGCGAGGAGGCCGCCCAGCACGAGCCCGATGCCGAATCCTGCGGCGGCTCCGAGCAGTCCGGCAATCGCGGCAAGGATCACATCCAGCCCGTCGGGTCGTCGATCGGCTCGCCGTTCAGCGCACGAACCAGGCCGCGCAGGCAGCGGAACAGCAGCCAGGCCGCAACGACGACCACGATAGGAATGCCGATGTCGAAAAAGCTGAGATAGAAGCCGATCAGGCCGACCGAAATGCCGATCCAGAAGGTGTAGATCGCCGACGTCATGTGCGAGGCATAGGGCGAGCCGCCGCACTGGACGCGCTTCAGATAGGCGATGCCCAGGCCCAGAAAGAATGTGAACAAGGTGAAGATCCCGACCAGGTACAGCACCCACACGGCGATGGCCGCGTTGCGCTCCTCACAGGGTCTGACCGGGTTCTGGGCGGACATCATGCCTCCGGGCGGGATCGGGTCGCGGCCCGCGTCAGCGCCCGCGCATTCGGGCTGTCTATCGAAGGGCGAGCCTCATGTATCAGCATGTGGCAGAACCGCCAGTGCCCGGATGTGACATTTCCGCGAGCGCACGATGATCATTCCGCTCACAACCACCCCGTCGGATTGTCGATCGGCTGGCCGTTGATGGCCCGCACCAGACCGCGGACACATCGGAAAATCGTCCAGATCACGAGTGCGATCAGGATGAAAATCCCGATGCCGACAATGACGAGGAGAATGCCGAGCAGGCCGACTACGAGGCTGATCCAGAATGTCCGAATCGCCGAGATCATGTGCGATTGATAGGGTGTGCCCGCAAAGGCATCACGCTTCATATAGGCGATGACCAGACCCGCGATGACCGTGACCACGGTGATGTGGCCGCCGAGATAGAGCAGCCAGACCGCCATGGCCCAGTTGCGCTGTTCCGTTGACGGGACCGGTTCCGGAAACTGTTGCTGAAGCGGCTCCTGGACCGGCATGTCACTCTCCTCGCGGCACGGCACGTTTGAGGCTATCGGCCACCGAACCCAGTGTCTATCGGACCGACGCGACGTTCACATGTATCGGCGGACGCGGTAGCGGATGAGGTACTCTCCCGCAGGCAGCGGCATCACCCCCCCGCGCGGCGACGGCAGGAGTTCGATACGCTGCCAGGGGCCGAATTGCGTCTCGAGCTTTGCGTCGCCCGCATAGGGGATGCGCCAGCGGGATTCGACATTCCGTGCCAGGCCGAGCGACATCTCGGACCCCTTGCTGTCGCGGCCGATGACGAAGCTCCCGGCGATTTCGGCGCGGCCGTCCACGGTTCCGGTGCGCGCGATGTAGATGCCGCTCCCGGAATTGCCTTGCCATTGGGCAAGGCGCAATTCGCTCATTGGCGGCAGCGCAACGCCTACCGGAAGGCGCAGTTCATATTGCACGACCGGATGGCCGGACGATTTCGGCCAGTCATACGCCGCAACGGTGATGGCGCTGCCACCAAGTGCAACCGAAGCCAAAAGCACAAGCGCGCTGCGTTGAAGCCAGCGCGGCATACGCGTCAGTTTGAGCACGATCCAGACCGCCGCCACGGCGCCCGAGGCCATGCCTGCAATCAGGCTCCAGATCAGCATGTCTTTCAGTTCGGCAATGTCACGGTCGGTCAGCCGCGCAATCGCGTGGCTTGCGACCTCTCCGAACTGCATCCCGGCAAAGCCGCCCGCCACGCCGGTAGCCATCGCAAGAAGGAGGACGGTGACAGCGCGCACGAGATTGGCTCTGGTCATGACGGCCCGGTTCCGCCGCAAGGCTGGCTTCGGCACATTAGTCATTATGGCGGGTGCGACGGTTCAATTTCCATTCGACGGCACATGGTCTAAAGGAGCGCGTCCGGAGATGACCATGTCCGATCAGGCCCGCCGATTCGTCCTTGCTTCGCGCCCCGTTGGCGAGCCGAAGGAAACCGATCTGCGGCTGGAAACGTTTGCGATTCCAGCGCCCGGACCGGGCGAGGTGTTGCTGCGCACGCTTTACCTCTCGCTCGATCCGTACATGCGCGGGCGGATGAGCGATGCAAAGTCCTACGCCGCACCGGTTCCGGTCGGCGGGATCATGGAGGGCGGCACCGTCAGCGAGGTGGTCGCGTCCAATAATCCGGCTTTCGCCGCGGGCGACATCGTGCTTGGCCGTACCGGCTGGCAGACCCATGCGGTGTCGGACGGCGCATCGCTGCGCAAGGTCGATCCGGATCTGGCGCCAATTTCAACCGCCGTTGGCGTACTCGGCATGCCGGGCATGACCGCCTATGCGGGCCTGCTCGAAGTCGGCCAGCCGAAGGCGGGCGAAACGCTGGTTGTCGCGGCGGCATCCGGAGCGGTCGGCTCGGTGGTCGGACAGATCGCGAGGATCAAGGGCCTGCGCGCGGTCGGCATCGCCGGCGGCGCGGACAAATGCCGCTACGTGAAGGACGTGCTCGGCTTCGACGAGTGCATCGACCATCGCGCGCCGGATCTGCCGGGCCGGCTTGCTGCGGCCTGTCCGAACGGCATCGATGTCTATTTCGGGAATGTTGCCGGTCCCGTGCTCGACGCCGTGCTGCCGCTGCTGAATACATTCGCCCGCATCCCGGTTTGCGGAACCATAGCGCATTACAACGACACCGCGCCGCCGCCGGGTCCCGACAAGCTGCCCGCGGTGTGGCGGATGATCCTGACCAAGAGGCTGCGGGTGCAGGGTCTCCTCGTCACCGACTTCGCAGCTCTGCATGGCGCCTTCCTGCGCGACATGGGGCAATGGGTGAAAGACGGCAGCGTTAAATATCGCGAGGATATCGTCGACGGATTCGAGAATGCGCCGCGCGCGCTGATCGGGCTGCTGCGCGGCGAGAATTTCGGCAAGCTGGTGGTCCATGTTGCGGAACGGAGCAAGTAGATGTCGGTCCAGATGATCCTGTTGCCGTTGTTCGTGCAGGTGCTGCTCACGATCGCGCTTGGCCTGCATCTCGCGGTGAGACGCAGAATAGCCTTCGCCGAGGGCACGCGCTGGCAGGACATCGCGGCGCGCGAGCCGAACTGGCCAAAGCATGCGATCATCGCGCACAATGCCTATCTCAATCAGTTCGAGATCCCGGTGCTGTTCTATGTGCTGACGATCCTGGCGCTGATCACCAAACAGGCCGATCTGCTGTTCGTGATGATGGCCTGGATCTTCGTCGTCATGCGCATTCTGCAGGCGGGTGTGTTCGTGACCTCCAATCACGTGACGATCCGTGGCGCCTTTTTCGGTATCGGCGTCATCGTTCTCTTCATCATGTGGATCATCTTCATCGTCCGCATCCTCACGCTGTGACGGCATGGTGCGGAGCGTAACGACATGATCCCGGCCGCGCGCATTTCCGGCGCCATTGAGGTGCTGGCCGATATCGAGACCAAGCGCCGGCCCGCCAGCGATGCTCTCAAGGAATGGGGGCAGATGCATCGCTTTGCCGGTTCGGGCGACCGCGCCGCGATTGCCGGCCTCGTCTACGACGCGCTGCGTCGCAGGGCGTCGAGCGCTTACGTGATGGGCGAAGCGACTCCGCGTGCGGTCATGCTCGGCATGCTGCGGCTGGAGCGCGAGCTTGGCGTGGATGCGATCGCGTCGTTGTTCAGCGGCGCGCGCTTCGCGCCGGAGCCGCTGACCGACGATGAGCGGGAGAAGCTGTCTGCGGCGAGTCTCCAGGA
>JAEZBA010000581.1 GCA_023430245.1 Pseudomonadota bacterium | reverse complement strand
CGTTCACCAGCTGCCTGCTGCTGAACTCGGTGCTCGACGTCAAGCCGACCGCGATTCCGTTCCAGGGCACCGGCCCGGCCCTGCACGCGCTGCTCGGCGGCCAGGTCGATTACATGTGCGACCAGATCGTCAACCTGGTGCCGCAGATCAAGGCCGGCAACATCAAGGCCTATGGCATCGGCACCCCGGAGCGGAACCCGGCGCTTCCGGACGTCCCGACCACCAAGGAGGCCGGCCTGCCGCAATTCGACGTCTCGGCCTGGAACGCGCTGTTCGCGCCCAAGGGCACGCCGAAAGAGGCGCTCGACAAGCTGTCCGATGCGCTGTCGAAGGCGCTTGACGACGAGGGGGTGCGCAAGCGTCTGCTCGACCTCGGCAGCGACATTCCCGGACCCGACCGCCGCGGCCAGGCGGCCCTGAACAAACTGGTGGACAGCGAGATCAACCGCTGGACCCCGGTGATCAAGGCTTCGGGCATCACGCAATAAGCAGGTTCCCGCAGAATTTGCTGCAGGATTTATGTGAAAGGGCGGCCAAACGGCCGCCCTTTTTTGTGTGGGGAATCGCTTACACATACAGACTGTGATCACGGTTGCTTCGCGAGCGGTTCAACTCTGGACTCCCTCCCCCGGAAAGGGGGAGGGTTGGGGAGGGGTCAATCAAGACCCCCACCCGATTTGCTCGCGATGCTCGCAAATCGACCTCTCCCTTTCCGGGGGAGGGGGGGGGCTGGAGCGATGAAGCAATATCTCGACCTGATGGACCATGTGCTGCGCAACGGCGTGGAGAAGCGCGACCGGACCGGCACCGGGACGCTGTCGGTGTTCGGCCATCAGATGCGCTTCGACCTGCGCGACGGCTTTCCGCTGGTCACCACCAAGAAGCTGCACGTCAAATCGATCGTGCATGAATTGCTGTGGTTCCTGCAGGGCGACACCAATGTCGGATATCTGCGCGATAACGGCGTCACCATCTGGGACGAATGGGCGGACGAGAACGGCGACCTCGGCCCGGTCTATGGCCGGCAATGGCGCTCATGGCCGGCCCGCGATGGCGGCTCGATCGACCAGATCGCGAACCTGATGCGCGATCTCGAGCGCAATCCGGATTCGCGCCGCCTGATCGTGGCCGCCTGGAATCCGGCCGACATACCCGACATGGCGCTGCCGCCCTGCCATTGCCTGTTCCAGTTCTATGTCGCGGAGGGGCGGCTGTCCTGCCAGTTGTACCAGCGCTCCGCCGACATCTTTCTCGGCGTGCCGTTCAACATCGCGTCCTATGCGCTGCTCACCATGATGGTGGCGCAGGTCGCCGGGCTGAAGCCGGGCGAGTTCATCCATACGCTGGGCGATGCGCATCTCTACCTGAATCACCGCGAGCAGGCCGAGCTGCAATTGTCGCGGGCGCCCCGACCGCTGCCAGTGATGACAATCGATCCCTCGGTGCGGGATATTTTCGCATTCCGCTACGAGCATTTTGCGCTCGACGGCTACGACCCGCATCCGCATATCAAGGCGCAGGTGGCGGTGTGAGCGATGGCACCGCTGCCGCGCCGCAGATCACAGACGTTCGCGGCACTATCCCCATCATCCTGGTCGTGGCGGTCGCCGAAAATGGCGTGATCGGGCGCGACAACCAATTGCCCTGGCGCATCAGGTCCGACCTGAAATTCTTCAAGTCCGTGACCCTGAACAAGCCGGTGGTGATGGGCCGCAAGACCTTTGCCTCGATCGGCAAGCCGCTGCCGGGGCGCACCAATATCGTGATCACCCGGCAGCCGGATTTCGCCGCGCCGGGCATCCTGGTGGCGCCCGGGCTGGATCAGGCGCTGTCGGCCGCCCGCGGCGACGCCTTGCGTCGCGGTGCCGACGCCATCGCGGTGATCGGCGGCACCGAGATTTTCGCACAGACCCTGCCGCTGGCCCACCGCGTTATATTAACGCTGGTCCATGCAAATCCGCCGGGCGATACCTATTTCCCTCCCGTCGACCCCGCGGTCTGGCGCGAAGCCGAACGGCTGCCGCAGCCCAAGGGGCCGGACGACGAATATGGCTTTACTATCGTTAATTATGAGCGGGCCGGCGCGGCATGAGCGCGCGTTGTAAGGGACTGGACCGTCCCCTATAACCCGGCCGAAGCATCGGCGCGCCTGCAGGATGGCCGCGCTCAAGGAGGGATCGAGATGCCGTGGAGTAATCAGGGCGGTGGTGGTGGCGGCGGACCCTGGGGTTCGGGACCGAAGGGTCCGTGGGGTTCGGGGCCGCAAACCGGCGGCGGCGCGCAGCCGCCCGATCTCGAGGACTTGCTGCGGCGCAGCCAGGACAAGCTGAAGACCGTGCTTCCCGGCGGCAGCTTCGGCGGCAAGGTCGGCATTGCTGCGGCGCTGGTGGTGGCGCTGTTCCTCTGGGGCGTGTCGGGATTTTTCGTCATTCAGCCGGGCGAACTCGGCGTCATCCAGCGCTTCGGTAAATATGTGCGCGATGCGCCGGCGGGCTGGGGCTATACGTGGCCCTACCCGGTGGGCGCGGTGACCAAGGTTAATATCGAACGCATCAACCGCATCGATGTCGGCATGCGCATCGTCGACGATGCGCGGCGCGGCAGCGCCACGCCCCGCGACGTACCGGAAGAGCGCCTGATGCTGACCGGCGACGAGAATATCGTCGACGTCGATTTCTCCGTGCTCTGGAAGATCCAGCCCGATGGCGGCGCCGGCAAATTCCTGTTCAACATCCAGTATCCCGAAGGCACGGTGAAAGCCGTGGCCGAAAGCGCGATGCGCGAGGTGGTCGGCCGCTCCAACATTCAGCCGATCCTCACCGGCGCACGGCAGAACATTGAAAATGCCGTTCAGGAGCTGATGCAGAAGACGCTCGACGAATATCAGTCGGGTATCCTGATCACGCAGGTGCAGTTGCAGAAGGTCGATCCGCCAGCTCAGGTGATCGACGCCTTCCGCGACGTTCAGGCGGCGCGCGCCGACCTCGAGCGTGCGCAGAACGAGGCGCAGACCTACGCCAACCGCGTGGTGCCTGAAGCGCGCGGCCGTGCTGCGCAGATCCTTCAGAATGCTGAAGCCTATCGCGAGCAGACGGTGGCGGAAGCGACCGGTCAGACCTCGCGCTTCAACCAGGTTTTCCAGGAATATGCCAAGGCGCCGCAGGTCACGCGCCAGCGCATGTATCTCGAAACCATGGAAAGGCTGTTCAGCGGTACTGACAAGATCATTCTCGATCCCGGCACCGGCTCCGGCCAGGGCGTTGTGCCATATCTGTCGCTCGATCAGAACCGGCCGCGGGCGACCCAGCCGCAATCGCAGCAACAACCGCAGCCGCAAGCTCAGCGCCGCTAGAGGAGAGACCTATGAAACTCGGTATCGCAGGCGGCGTGCTGCTGGTGCTGGTGCTGGCGGCAGCGTTCGTCGGTTACAGCTCGATTTTCACCGTTCCGGAGACCCGGCAGGCCCTCGTCATCCGGCTCGGTGAGCCGCAGCGCGTGGTGTCCCAAGCTGGTCTGCATTTCAAGGCGCCGTTCATCGACAGCGTCGTCTATGTCGACAAGCGGATCCTCGATCTCGAGAATCCGACCCAGGAAGTCATTGCGTCCGACCAGAAGCGGTTGGTGGTCGATGCCTTCGCCCGTTACAAGATCATCGACCCGTTGCGCTTCTATCAGGCGATCGGCACGGTGCCGGCGGCCAATTCGCAATTGTCCACGCTGCTCAACTCGGCGCTCCGCCGCGTGCTCGGCGAATCCTCGTTCCAGGACGTGGTTCGCGACGATCGCGACAAGCTGATGAAGAACATCCGCGAACAGCTCGACCGCGAGGCCGCCCGCTACGGCATCAACGTGGTGGACGTCCGCATTCGCCGCGCCGACCTGCCGGAGCAGAACAGCCAGGCGGTCTATCAGCGGATGCAGACCGAGCGTCAGCGCGAAGCGGCCGAGTTCCGCGCGCAAGGCTCGCAGCGGGCGCAGGAAATCCGCTCGCGCGCCGACCGCGACGTCACCGTGCTGCTGGCCGAGGCCAACGCCAAGGGCGAGCAGATCCGCGGTGAAGGCGACGGCACCCGTAACCGCATCTTCGCTGAGGCGTTCGGCAAGGACCCGGATTTCTTCGCCTTTTACCGTTCGATGCAGGCTTACGAGCAGGGTCTCGGCAACAACGACACCCGCATGGTGCTGAAGCCGGATTCCGAATTCTTCCGCTATTTCGTGGATCCCAGCGGGCGCTCGGCGGCCTCTCCGCCGCAGCAGCCCGGGCAGCAACTCGGGTCGCCGACCGCCGCGAGGTAACCGCCTCGCGAGCGGCGGAACCGGGGGATGTGGGACTTCATCGTCGCGATCGGGCTCGTGCTCGCGCTTGAAGGCTTGTTGTTTGCGGCGTTTCCGGGCGCCGCAAAACAGGCCATGGCGAATGTACTGGAGACCCCGGACAACATCCTGCGCGGGGTCGGGATTGCCAGCGCGCTGATCGGAATCGTGCTGATCTGGCTCATTCGCGGCTGAGCGGTGTTTATGCAGATGGCGGTGCTCTTCGGCTGCCGCGATGCGGATTGCGGCGCAGTTTCGCCGCAATCACGTCCCCGTTTGCTGCTGGGTATTGTTCTTGCTTCATATCCACGCCGGAGGCAGTGTTGATGCACGTCTTGCAGGAGAATTCGCAGACATGACGGCTTCTTTCGCCCTGACTTCAAAGGGGTTTCGCCGGCCGGCTTTGGCCGCAATGGCGGTTGCAATGCTGATGCTGCCGGCGCTACCGGGACAGGCGCTGTCGCAGCGCGGGCCCGACAAGATTGCCGATGTGGCCGAAACTGTCATCGACGCGGTGGTCAACATCTCGACCTCGCAGCGGGTTGAAGCCGCCAACCGGCCGGGTTCGCGCCGGCCGGAGCGCCCCGGTCAGGATGAAGGACCCGGACAGTCGCCGCAGGTTCCGCCCGGCTCCCCGTTCGAGGATTTCTTCAAGGATTTCTTTGAAAACCGCCGCGGCGGTCCCGGAGGCCCCGGTGGTCAAGGCGAAAATCGTGCGCCGCGCCGGACCTCTTCGCTCGGCTCCGGCTTCGTCATCGATCCGTCCGGTCTGGTGGTGACCAACAACCACGTCATCGCCGAAGCCGAGGAAATCAACGTCGTGTTCAACGACGGTTCGCGGATCAAGGCGGAAGTGGTCGGCCGCGATCCCAAGACCGATATCGCGCTGTTGCAAATCAAGCCGGAAAAGCCGCTGAAGGCGGTGAATTTCGGCGATTCCGACAAGGTCCGGCTCGGCGAATGGGTGATTGCGATCGGCAATCCGTTCAGCCTGGGCGGATCGGTCAGCGCTGGCATCGTGTCGGCGCGCAATCGCGACATCCAGTCCGGCCCGTATGACAATTACATCCAGACCGACGCCGCCATCAATCGCGGCAATTCCGGCGGACCGCTGTTCAACCTCAACGGCGAGGTGATCGGCGTCAACACCGCGATCATTTCGCCGTCCGGCGGCTCGATCGGCATCGGCTTTGCCGTTCCGTCGAAAGTCGTGATGGGGGTGATCGATCAGCTCCGCGAGTTCAAGGAAGTGCGCCGCGGCTGGCTGGGCGTCCGGATCCAGCAGGTGACCGATGACATCGCCGAAAGCCTCGGACTCAAACAGGCGCGCGGTGCCTTGATCGCCGGCGTCGACGACAAGGGTCCGGCCAAGCCCGCCGGCATCGAGGCCGGCGACATCGTGATCCGGTTCGATGGCCGCGACATCAAGGAAATGCGCGACCTGCCGCGGATCGTCGCTGATACCCCGGTCGGCAAGGAGGTCGAGGTCATCGTCCTGCGCAAGGGCAAGGAAGAAAAGAAGACGGTGAAGCTTGGCCGGCTCGAGGACGCCGAGAAGGCGAAGCCTGCGTCGGTCCAGAGCGACGCCAAGCCCGACGACAAGACGGTGGTGAAGAAGGCGCTGGGTCTCGACCTCGCCAACATCTCGGCGGACCTGCGCAAGCGCTTCAAGATCAAGGACAGCGTCAACGGCGTGGTCATCACGGGCATCGACCAGAATTCCGCCGCCGCCGAAAAGCGGCTGAACGCGGGCGATACCATCGTCGAGGTGGCGCAGGAGGCCGTCGCCAGCACTGACGACTTCCAGAAGAAGGTCGACAAGCTGAAGAAGGATGGCCGCAAGCTGGCGCTGCTGCTGGTGGCCAATCCGGAAGGTGAGTTGCGCTTCGTGACGCTGGGATTGCAGTAAACCAACGCTCCGTTCGCCTCCGCGAAAGCGGGAGCCCAGTGCGGTACATTCTGGGTCCCCGCCTTCGCGGGGACGAACGGCTTATTGTTCTTCCAGCTCCACGAACTCATCGCGCCGGTAGCCCTGCAGATACAGGAGCGCGGTGAGGTCGCAATGGTCGATGCGGACATGCGCGGCCGTGGCGACCGCGGGCTTTGCATGATAGGCGACGCCGAGACCGGCGCGCCCGATCATCGCCAGATCGTTGGCGCCGTCGCCGACCGCGAGGGTCGCCGCCAGCGGCAGATTCAGATGGCGCGCGACCTCGAGCAGCGTGTCGAGCTTGGCCTCACGGCCGAGCACCGGCTCGTCGACATGGCCGGTAAGCTTTCCATCCTCGACCAGCAGCGTATTGGCGTGGTTCTCGTCGAAGCCGATCATCTCGGCGACCTCGCGCGTGAACAGCGAAAACCCGCCCGAGACCAGAACGGTATGCGCCTCATGCGCCCGCATGGTGCCGATCAGCGCGCGGGCGCCCGGCATCAGGGTAATGCGACTGGCGATCACCTCGTCGATTACCGAGAGCGGCAGTCCCTTGAGCAGCGCCACGCGCTCACGCAAAGCCGGCTCGAACGCGATCTCGCCGCGCATGGCGCGCTCGGTGATCGCCGAGACATGGTCCCTCAGCCCCACCATGTCGGCCAGTTCGTCGATGCATTCTTGGCCGATCATGGTGGAATCCATGTCGGCCAGAAGCAGCTTCTTGCGCCTTTGCGCGAGCGGCTGGACCGCGAGGTCGAGCGGCGCGCCCGCGAGCGCCGCGCGCAGATGATCGGAAAGCTGCCGCTGGTCCGCCGGGCCCTGCGGGATAAATTCGATATCGGCCGCCACGGCCGCCTCGAGCCAGTGTATGTCGGTGGTCTGCGGCAGAGCCGCGCGGGCGCGCGCGATCAATTCGTCGGTCAGGCGCGTTGCGGGGGCGGCAATGAGGGTTGCGACGTGAGTCATTGGTGGACGCTGCGATGACGAAGGCCGTGCTTATCGCAGGGCCGACCGCCAGCGGCAAGTCGCTCGGCCGGTGTGCCTAACTTGCAGCAATGACCTGAGAGGTGCCCGGCGTGGCCGTTGCGATGCCCGCGCAGGTCCGGCACGAGTGGCAACAGATCGGCCAGCCGGCTGGAACGTCCGCGCAAGACCAGAACGCAAATCTCAAGATTTGCTATCGTTGTTTGATACGGCAGTTTGCCATCGACCGTGACAAAGACATCGAAGCGGATGGCCGCCAGCCTGAGCAATTCCCCGTTCTTGACGCCGGTCCATCTCATCTGATGAACCGTCGCGACATCATGAACTGGAATTTCGCGGGCGAGCCGCCGGTCGATGCACTCGTCGAGCAAGACTCTCAAGATGCCGCTTCGACAACTCGGTCCTTGGCTTCTTCGAGGAAGGCAATGACCTGACTGCGCGATACCGACGGAAATCCCTTCAGAAAATCATCGATGGATTCGCCACTTTCGAGATAATCAAACAGATTTTGCACCGGAACTCGTGTCCCGCGAAAAACCGGGGTCCCGCTCATGATATCCGGATTGCAAGTCACGACCGATTGCTTCATGGGCGTAGTCTAATCCAGATCGCCTCCAGCCATCAATCATCAGTCATGCGGCGTCACATCATCCTGATCGCAGGGCCGACCGCCAGCGGCAAGTCTGCGCTGGCGCTGGCGCTGGCCGAACGCTTCGGTGGCGTCATCGTCAATGCGGATTCGATGCAGGTCTATCGCGACCTGCGGGTGCTGACGGCGCGGCCAAGTGCCGAGGAGGAGGCGCGCGTCCCGCATCATCTGTTCGGCCATGTCGATGCGGCGGTGAATTATTCGGCCGGTCATTATGTCGCCGATGCCGCCCGTGTTCTGGCCGAGCTTCCGGCGGACCGGCTGGCGATCTTCGCCGGCGGGACCGGCCTCTATTTCAAGGCGCTGACCAGCGGGCTTGCGGCGATCCCGCCGATCGATCCGGCGATCCGCGATGCCTGGCGCGAGCGCCTCGCGCGCGAGGGCGTCGAGGCGCTGCATGCCGAACTCGTTGTCCGCGATCCCGTTGCCGCATCACGGATCATGGTGCGCGACCGCTCACGGATCCTGCGCGCGCTGGAGGTGCTTGATGTGACCGGGCGGCCGATCGCGGACTGGCATCGCGACGGCCTGCCGCCGGTCATCGACGCGGACAAAACGATCCGCATCTTCCTCCATCCGGCGCGGGATGAACTGATTACGCGGATCGAGGCGCGTTTCGCATCGATGCTTGATGCCGGTGCGCTTGACGAGGTGCGCGCGCTTGCGGCGCGTCATCTGCCGGACACATTGCCGGCGATGAAGGCGCATGGCGTTCCGTGGCTGCGCCGCTACCTCGACGGCGACATCTCGCTCGACGAGGCTGCGGCCGGGTCGATCATGGATACGCGGCGCTATGCCAAGCGGCAGGTGACATGGTTCCGCAACCAGATGCCGGGCTGGACTTGGGTCCCGCCTGAGGAGGCCATGGCGGCGGCGGAAACTTTGATGCAGACTTGAACCGGACGCGGGCGGCGCGCGACCTACCTTTCAGTCTGGAATGACTGCCGCCACAGCGGAGGGTCACGATGGTTCGTTTCATAGCCGCATGCGCGGTCACGCTCGCGTGCCTGTCGCCGGCCGCGGCGCAGGACAAGCGCGTGGCGCTGGTCATCGGCAACGCGGCCTATACGCATGCCGCGCCAATGAAGACCGCGCTGAACGATGCCAGTGACATCGGTGCGGCGCTGTCGCGCATGGGATTTGCGGTCACGCGCGTCAACGATGCGACGCAAGACGGCATGAACAAGGCCATCGATGCATTTCGAGATCGGGTGAAATCCGCCGACGTCGCGGTTGTCTTCT
>JAEZBA010000513.1 GCA_023430245.1 Pseudomonadota bacterium | reverse complement strand
ACCGATTGGAGAGCCGCTACTTCTTTTCCTGCGACAGGCTCGCAAGCAACTTCTTGTTCTCGGCGATCTCGTCGGAAATCATCTTCTTGAACTCGGCTGGCGATTGCGGCATCACATCGCCGCCAAGCTTCGCAAAGCGATCCTTCGCTTCCGGAAGCTGCAATGCCGCAACCGTCGCAGCGTGCAGCTTCTGCACCAGCTCCGGGGGCATGCCCTTCGGTCCGAACAGGCCGACCCAGGCGCCCATGCGCATCTTGAGGCCGCTCTCGCCAATGGTTGGGACGTCGGGAATCAGCGGTGAGCGCTTCTTGGCGGTGGACGCAATTGCGATCAGCTGCTTGTTGTCCATGAAGGCGCGACCCGAGGCGAGCGGCGCGATCACGAAATCGACGCGGCCTGCGGCGGTGTCGGCGATGGCTTCCGGCGCGCCGCGATAGGGGACGTGGGTCAGCTTGATATCGGCGGCGGCGCGCAGGCGCTCGACCTCGAGATGCGAGGCGCTGGCGACGCCGCTCGAGCCGAACATCACTTCGCCGGGCGCCTTGCGAGCTTTTTCAATCAGTTCGTTGATCGACTTGATGCCCTTGGTCGGCGAAATCCAGATCACCGCCGGGAGGTCCGCCAATGGCGCGATCGGGGTCAGGTCCTTTTCGGTGTCGTAGGGCAACGACGTCTGGACTGCCGGCAGAGATGCGATCGCCGACGATGAAACCAGCAGGCGGTACCCGTCGGGCTCGGAATTGGCGACGACATTGGCTCCGATCGAGCCGCCCGCACCGGGCCGGTTCTCGACCACGACGGTTTGCTTGAGGATGGTCTTCAATCCGTCCGCCACCGTGCGGGCGATCAGGTCGGTGCCGCTACCAGGCGTGATGTTGACGATGATGGTGATGGGGCGGTTGGGATAATCGGCCTGTGCCTGCGCCGAACCGGTCAGGGCAGCGAGCAATGCTGCCGCGGCGATGATGGGTCTCATTCTTGTTCTCCGTTTGTGTGCCTATGCCTTCGGATCGTTGTTTCGGCCGCGCACTTCGACGCCCGCAATCTTTTCGAAATGGCGAACCATCTCGGTGAGGTCGCTACTTGCGCCGATATCGTCGGTGATCACCTGCCACAGTTCGGCGGCGCGCTCGCCGATCGGGGTCGATGCGTCCGACGCGCGGCCGAGGTCGCAATAGAGCTCCATGTCCTTGATTCCCATGCTGACTGGCCCGCCATAGGCGAAGGTGCGAGGCAGGATGGCTTTCGGAAACTTGTCCACGGTCGCCGAATTGCGCCCCGTGCCCGAATTGATGACATCGATCAGGGCGTCCGCATCGACGCCGGCTTTCACCCCGGCAACCATCGCTTCCGACGTAATCATCATCGCGGTAAGTGAGAGCGCGTTGTTGACGATCTTGGCGACCTGGGCGAGTCCCGGCTTGTCGCCGACCACGATGGTGCGGCCGGCCAGCTTTGAGAGAACAGGCGCAACGGTGTTGCGTGCTTCAGCCGGTCCAGACAGGATCGTGGTGAGCTTGCCCTCGCGCGCCCAGCTCGGACCGCCGCTGACCGGCATGTCCAGCACCGCGATATTTGCGCCGGCGAGCTTCTCCGCAATCGCGAGAATGGTTGGCTGACCGATAGTGGAGGACTCGATATAGATGCGGATCGCCTTGCCACCGACGACGCCGGTGTCACCGCAGGCGACATCGCGGCTGATCTTTTGCGAGGGCAGGCAGGCGAATACGATTTCCGCCTGGTCTGCCACGTCGCGTGGCGTCGCTGTCGCAACTGCGCCTTTGGCGATGAGCGGCGCAAGCCGCGCCGCATCCGGATCGCACACCACGAGTGGATAGCCCGCTTCGGCAAGACGGAGCGCCATCGCGCCGCCCATGTGACCGCAGCCGATGAAGCCGAGCTTTGCGGTCACGCTGTCTTCTCCGGGATGGGGCGGGTTAGTCGAACTTGAGTTTCATTTCGTTCACCAACGGATCCCACATATCCTTCTGTTGGCGCACCATCGCGAGAACCTCTTGCGGGGTCGCCAGCGTGATTTCGTAGCCGCGCTTGGCGAAACCCTCCTGGATTTCCGGGTCTTTCACGACCGCATTGAGATCGCTCGACAACTTCTGGACCACGGCGTCCGGGGTTCCGGCCGGGGCGCCGATGATGAAACGGACAGTACCGGACACATCGCCCAAGCCGGCCTCCTTGAGTGTCGGCACGTCCGGCATCAGCTTGCTGCGATTGTCGCTGGCCAACGCGAGCGCACGCAGCTTGCCTTCCTGGATCAGCGGCAGCACGGAGCTGAGGCTCAGCGTACCGAAATCCAACACGCCGGATAGCAGATCGGTAACCGCGGTGGCCGATCCCTTGTAGGGCACGTGAGTGAACTGGACCTTATTCAGCTTGCTCAGGCGCTCGGTGGCGAGATGCTGCGGCGAGCCGACACCGGCGGAGGCGAAGTTCACCGGCCGCGCTTTTCCCTCGGCAATGAGATCGGCGATCGTCTTAAACTTGGAATTGGGGTTGGTCACGATCACCGCGGGGGATTCTGCAACGCCGCCGATCCATGCAAAATCTTTCTGCGGATCGTAGGGAAGGCTTGCGTAAACAGTCGGATAAATGCCGACGATTGTTGCCTGCACCAGCAGCGTGTAGCCATCGGGCTTCGACTTTGCGACCACGGCGGCGCCAATATTGCCGCTGGCGCCGGGCCGATTGTCGATTACGACCGGCTGTCCGAGCTTTGCGGAATATTTGTCCTGGATCAGCCGCACCAGAATGTCGGTCCCGCCGCCGGGCGGGAATGGGACGACCACGCGCACCGGTTGGTTCGGGAATTGCTGAGCGAGCGTTTGCGGCACACCGAGCGCTGCGAAAACAGCGAAGACGAGAGCGAGTAGGCGCATGGATTGTTGCTCCTCCGGGACAGCCTCGAGCTTCGGCTGCCATTATGTTTTTGAGTTTCGATGATCTGTGCCTCAGTTCCGCTCAATGGTCAATGATTCCGCTCATCGGAAAAATGGCGTTGACGCATTCCTGCGCGGACGTATTTTGGCGCGTTGCGGAAGATGCGCGAGCAAGAGGACATGAAGGCGTGGACCGGACAGATCGTTTGAATGCCGACGCCAATAAGGCATCGGCGAAGATGCGAGATGCATCCGCTGCGGGTACGGTTGCGCGTGTCGTGCAACTGCTCGCCTGCCTCGCCGAAGCTGACGGCCCGGTTTCGATCAAGTTTCTGTGCCAGACTCTGAAATTGCCGGCGAGCACGGTGCACCGCCTGCTCGGTCTTCTTGCCGAGGAGGGCATGGTCGAACGCAGCGCAGACCGCCCGATCTATGCACCCGGGCTGGAACTCGTTCGAATCGCCTCACTGCTTGCATCGAAGGTTCGGATTGTCGATGTGGCAAAGCCGTTCATGCGTGCGATTGTGCGCGATTGCGACGAAACCTGCTGTCTCATTCAATATATTCCTGCACAACGCAAGGTGATGGCGCTGCATGCTGAATTCTCCTCGCATCCGTTGCGTTACCGTATCGAGCTGTTCCAGCCTCATTCGCTCCTCTGGGGCGCAACGGGACGTTCCGTCTTGGCCTTCCTCAAGCCGGAGGATATCGCGGCGGCGCTATCCGACAACGATGCGTCGCCTGCAACCGGTGCCTCGCTGCCGGCGCGGGAAGCAGTACTCGCTGATCTGGCTGAGATCAGAGCGCGGGGCTATGCCATCACCTATGGCCAGAAGATCGGCGGTGCGGTTGGTATCGGT
>JAEZBA010000452.1 GCA_023430245.1 Pseudomonadota bacterium | reverse complement strand
TCGCCGGGATAGTGGCACTCGCTTTCCAGATAGCGCGCGAAATTGGCGGCGTCGGTTTCGGTCTGGAATCCGACCAGGTCGTAGTGAGCGAGCGCGGAGATGACGCGCTCATGATGCGGAAGGCCGGTAATGATTTCGACCGGCGGAAACGGCGTGTGCAGGAAGAAGCCGATCTTGTTGTTGTGGCCGCGCTCGCGCAGCGCCTTGGCCAGCAACAGGAAATGATAATCGTGCACCCAAACGACATCGTCGGGCTTCAGGATATCATGCAATTCGTCGGCAAAATGTTCGTTGATCTGGGTATAGCCGGACAGGTCCTGGCGGGTGAATTCGGCGAGGTCGAGTCGGTAATGCAGGATCGGCCACAAGACCCGATTGGCAAAGCCATAATAGAACTCGTCATAGGCTTCCTTCGGCAGGTCAGTGAGCACGAAGGTGACCGGGTCGCCTTCGATGGTGCGGGTCGCCAGGACGTTGGTCGACAGCTTGCCGCTCCAGCCAAACCAGATGCCAGGATTGCGCTTGAGCGCCGCCATCACCGCGACCTCGAGGCCACCGGCCCGGGTTCCGGATTTCGGTGCCGACACCCTGTTGGATACGACGACTAACCGCGCCAATACCGATCCTCCCAGCTTCGCGACAGACGCATCGCAGTCAAGATCAGACCCGCCATCGAGTAGGTTTGCGGAAAATTACCCCAGAGTTGGCCGTTCTGCATGTGGATATGCTCCGCCAGCAGCCCGTACCGGTTGGTGTATTTCAAGGCATCGACGAACAGATCGCGCGCTTCCTGTTTGCGACCGAGCGACCACCAGGCGTCGATGAGCCAGAAGCGGCAGATCAGAAATTCGCCTTCAGGCACGCCAAAATCGTCCGGGCTGGCGTATCGCATAACGTGGTTGCCGCGCAAAAGTTCGCGCTCCATGGCGGCGACCGTCGATACGAAGCGCGGGTCTTCCGCCTCGACCACGCCGAGCTCGTGCATCAGCAGCACGCTGGCATCGAGGTCATCGGAGCCGAAGGCGGCAGTGAAGGCGCCGCGCTTCTGGTTCCAGGCCTTCTCCATCATCGCGGCGTGCAGCCGGTCGGCGACATCGTTCCAGTAATTGGCGCGCTCGACGAAGCCGAGTCGCTGTGCGATTGCGGCAAGACGATTGCAGCCGGCCCAGCACATCGCGACCGAATGGGTGTGGATGCGCTGGCGTCCGCGATATTCCCAGATTCCGGCATCGGGCGTGAGCGCCAGCCGTTCGGCCTTGCGGCCGAGTACTTCGAGCAGCTGAAACAGCGATTCATCGCCCATCTGCGGCAGCCGGCGGTCGAAGAACATCGGCATCGCCGCAAGGATGACACTGCCATAGGTGTCGTGCTGCGCCTGTTCGGCGGCGGCATTGCCGACACGCACCGGCCCATCGCTGCGGAAACCTGCGAGATTTTCCGCGATGCGCTCATCCATCGGATCGGCCGGCACGATCGGGTAGACCGGACGGATGGTCTCCGCTTCCTCCGACACCAGGTTGATGATGTAGAGGATGAAATCCTCCATCGTGCGGGTGGCGCCGATGCGATTCAGCGCCTTCACCACGAAATACGCATCCCGCAACCAGCAGAAGCGGTAATCCCAGTTGCGTTGCGAATGGGGCGATTCCGGAATTGACGTAGTGTGCGCGGCAATGATGCCGCCGGTCTCTTCAAAATTGGATAGCTTCAGCGTGATGGCCGAGCGGATCATCGGATCCTGCCAGTCATAAGACAGGTTCAGGCGCCGCACCCATTCGCGCCAGTAATCTCTGGTCTTGTCGAGGAAGTCGCGGCAGGTCGGTCCGAGCGCAGCAGGGAACGGCTCATCAGCGCCGAACACCATGTAGAGCGGACGCGTCAGCACGAATGACGATTCGCGCTCGATATAGGAGAGCGGAGCATCGGTGGTGAGACGCAGTTGCATCTCGCCGCCCCAGTAGCGGATGTGGTTGCTGCCAAGCGCCTGATGCGTAACCGGAGAGCCGTAATTATAGGTCGGGCGGAAGCGGATGGTGATGCGCGGCAGCCCCGCGATCGGTTCGATAATTCGGATCAGTTGGGGCGCGCGGTAGGTGCGGTCGAGATTTTGAAAGCGCGGCGCGAAATCGGTGATGCGGACGCCGCCGCCCCATTCGTCGGTCAGTTCGGTGACCACGATCGGCGTGTTGCGCAGGTATTGCGATTTCACGTCCTTGATGCCGTCGAGAACGACATCGGTGAAGCCCTTTTCTTCGTCGCCCGCCACCAGGCGGCAGAATACCGGGTCGCTGTCGAAGCGGGGAAAGCACCACCAGGTGATGCGCGAGGACGGCTCCAGCAGGGCCGCGGTGCGGCCATTGCCAATGATCGCGAGGTCGAGGCCGTAATCGGTCGTCGGTCGGGTCATCGGCGCTCCTCGCTCAGGTGCCGTAACCAGCCCCGCACGTCCTGTGGTCCATCGAAATTGAAACTCGTGCCGGGCACGACGCCGCCCACCGAAAAGCCGGTGCCGGCGAAATCCTGCAGAACCGCAAAAGCGGCGCTGTCGGTGACATCGTCTCCGACAAAGATCGGCCTCCGCCCGGTAAAAGGCGGCACGCTCATCATCTCGCGCAGACCGGTGCCTTTGTCGTAACCGCCGGGCTTGATCTCCACCACGGCCTTGCCGGGCAGGATTTCAAGCGTGCTGCAGCGGTCATCTTTGCAGACCGCGGTGACGCTTTTCATGATCTCGCCGCCAAGATGCGGCGCCAGGCGAAAATGGATCGCCAGTGAATAGCCCTTGTCTTCGACGATCACGCCGTCGCCGATGCGTCCGATCCGCGAGAATTCCGCGCGCAAGTCCTCGTCGAGGGTCGCGATCTCGCTGCGCCTGATCTTGCCATCGGGGGCAAAGCGGATTTCAGCGCCATGGCCGCCGACCGCGGCGATCCGCAGCGGGTCGAACAACCGGTCCATCTCGGCAATCGGCCGGCCGCTGACGAAGGCAATCGCGCCGTCAAAAATACGCGACAGGGATGCCAGTGTGGCACGTAGCGCGTCGGATACTTTCACTTCCAGTGGAGTGGGCGCGATGTCGAGCAGGGTCCCGTCGATATCCAGGAAAATTGCTGTGGTGCGCGGGTCGACCGGTGTCTGCGGTAGCTGGTCGGGCCTCGGCTGTGCTGGCGGAGCAGCGTCCTTGGCGAGATCGCGGGCATCCGGGCTATTTTGGGCAAGGGTATCAGGCATGAGGCGAGGCTGAACTCATCTTCCGGCCGCCGCGCGTTCGCTGCAGATGCGGCGCGCTCGGCCGTTGTTGCTGGGAATTATCAGGATCTTCCCTATCGAAATGGCGATTATGGGCCGCGCGGGCGCACGGCGGTTTTGCGGTCCCCCTCTTATTGCCACCGCAGGGCGCGAACTCTGGTGTTTTCGAGCCAAAGTCGGTTTCGCTATCTGCGGTAACTCGTTGTGCAACGCGAAAGCATGAGAAAAGTTCCATCGCTCGGGCAGCAGAATACCGCACTTGACCCGGCCTCCGGAAATTTCGACGATTTAACCAGTGAGTTAATCAGCAGGCTTCGGGTGGGGGTATGACGCCGCGTTTGCGTATTGGTTCAATTGCCTGGTTCGAGCGGCCGGTTCAGTTCCGCGTGCCGTTCCGGTTTGGCGCGGCGACTGTCACCGCGGCGACCCAGCTCTTCCTGTTCGCAGAGATCGAGACGGAAGACGGCCGCCGCAGCCTCGGTGCGACGGCCGAATTGATGGTGCCGAAATGGTTCAACAAGGACCCGGCGCTGTCGCCTGAAGAGACCGTGGATCAGCTTCGACGTGCACTGGTAATCGCGCGCGATGCGTATCTTGAGCAGGGGCAACGCGACACGGCGTTCGGCCATCACGCGATGGCCCACGCGGCGGTGCTCCAGGCCTGTGCGCGCGAAGGCATTCCGGGCCTCGCCGCCGCTTTCGGTCCGGCGCAGATCGACAAGGCAGTGCTGGATGCGCTGCTGCGCGCATACGGGCGCGACGTATTCACCGGTCTTGCCGAGAATATCGCCGGGCTCGACGCGCGGCTTTCGCCCGATATCGACGATGGCGTCGTTGAAGGTTACCTGCGAAGCCGCAAGCCGGCGCACCGCATCATGCTGCGGCATACCGTCGGCATGGCAGATCCGGTTTCGGAGCTTCCGGATATCCATGCGCAGACTGGTTGCCGCTATTTCAAGCTGAAGCTGTCGGGCGATGTGACCGCCGATATCGAGCGGCTCGGCGATATCGCCGCGACACTCGATGCGGTCGGCATCGATTATCGCATTACCCTCGACGCCAACGAGCAATATGCCAGTCACGAGGCCCTGACCGCGCTCGGCGAGGGAATGCTGAACCGGCCGCAATTCGGCAATTTTCTGCAGCGGCTGCTCTATGTCGAGCAACCCTTGCCACGCGATTTGACGTTCGCAACGCCGCTCGGCGAATTCGGGAAAAGCTTCGCGGTCATCGTGGACGAGGGCGAAAGCGATTACGACATGTTTCCGAAAGCGGTCGCGCTCGGCTATCGCGGCATTTCGTCGAAGGCGTGCAAGGGCATCTACAAGTCGCTGATCAACGGCGCGCGGGCGGCGCACTGGTCCGCTGCCGACGGAGCCCGCACCTTTCTCGCCGGAGAAGACCTCACCTGCCAGGCGGGACTCGCGGTCCAGCAGGATTTAGGCCTGCTGGCGTTTCACGGCATCGCGCATTCGGAGCGCAACGGGCACCATTATGTCGGCGGCTTTCCGGCAACGCCGGCGGAGGAGGTGCGCGCCTTCCAGGCGGCCCATCCCGATCTGTACGAGGAGCGGGACGGGCAGATGCGGCTCGCAATCGGCGACGGGACGCTGGCCATCGGTTCGCTCGGGCAGCGCCCGGGCTTCGCATCCGGAGTCGATCCAGAGGCGATCCGGAGCGGCCGGACCGATCGTCAGGTGGGCTGAAGCGGCAGCAAAATGGCTCTTTTCATCTTTTAACTATCCGGTTAAAAGAGCCGCAAAGAGTTGAACGGGGGACCACGAGGAATGGCGGCAAAGCGTCTCGGAATCATCATGCATGGCGTCACCGGGCGCATGGGCATGAACCAGCATCTCATCCGCTCGATCCTGGCCATTCGCGAGGCCGGCGGGGTCGTGCTGTCGGACGGCAGCCGGGTGATGCCGGACCCGATCCTGGTCGGGCGCAACCCGGACAAGATTTCCGCGCTGGCGCAGCAACACGGGGTGACGCGTTGGGCGACCGACCTCGACAAGGCGCTGCTCAACCCGGACGACGAGGTGTTCTTCGACGCGGGCACCACGCAGATGCGGCCGGAGCTTCTGGAAAAGGCGATCGCGCACGGCAAGCATGTCTATTGCGAGAAACCGATCGCGACCGATCTTGCTTCGGCGGTGAAGATCACCAGGATCGCCAACCAATCCGGGCTCAAGAACGGCGTGGTGCAGGACAAGCTGTTCCTGCCGGGTCTCCTCAAGCTGAAGATGCTGCGCGATTCCGGTTTCTTCGGCCGCATGATCGCGGTGCGCGGCGAGTTCGGCTACTGGGTGTTCGAGGGTGACTGGCAGCCGGCGCAGCGTCCGTCCTGGAATTATCGCGACGAGGATGGCGGCGGCATCATCCTCGATATGGTCTGCCACTGGCGTTATGTGCTCGACAATCTGTTCGGCGAAGTCAAAAGCGTCTCATGCCTTGGCGCCAAGCATATTCCGGCGCGCTGGGACGAGAACGGCAAGGAATACAAGGCGACCGCCGACGATGCGGCTTACGCGACGTTCGAACTCGAAGGCGGCGTGATCGCGCATATCAACATGAGCTGGGTGACGCGGGTCTATCGCGACGATCTCGTGACCTTCCAGGTCGACGGCGTGAACGGATCGGCGGTCGCGGGTCTCACCGAATGCGTGATCCAGCCGCGTCAGGGCACGCCGCGGCCGGTTTGGAATCCGGACGTCAAGCAGCCGATCGATTTCTACGATACCTGGCAGCCGGTGCCGGACAATCAGGTCTATGACAACGGCTTCAAGGTGCAGTGGGAAATGTTCATCCGCCATGTCGCGGAGAATGCGCCCTATCGCTACACACTGCTGGAAGGCGCCAAGGGCGTGCAGCTTGTCGAATGCGCGCTGCAGAGCTGGAAGGAGCGGCGCTTCGTCGACGTGCCGGCGCTGAAGGTTTGAGGCTCGTGTCCCGAGCGCGATTTCGATCCGTCGTCCTGAGGTGGCCGCATCGCTGGCAAGTTTACGCCGTCAGCGTAAACTTGGCGGCGGCGGTCCTCGAAGGATGAACGGCCCCGAATCGGAAGTACGGGCCGTCGCCCTTCGAGGCTCGCGACCTTTGGTCGCTCGCACCTCAGGGTGACGGAGAGGGAGTGGAGTTTGTCGATGGAAAGGCGAGTGCCATGAACCGTTATGAACGTCCGCGCGCCAATCTCACCATCGCGCTACCACGTGCCGACCGCAGCGTGGAAAACTTCGCGGTGTCGGCGCCGGGCGATTTCCCCGCCAAGGTGAATGCGCCGCTGAACCGGATTGCGTTCGCCGCCGCGCATGTGGTGGCCGATCCGCTGGCCGATTCCGATCCGTGGCTCGATGCGGCGGTGGATTGGGACCGCACCATTGCGTTTCGCGAACACCTCTGGGACCTCGGCTTTGGCGTCGCCGAGGCGATGGACACCGCCCAGCGCGGCATGGGCATGAGCTGGCCGCAATCGCTCGAACTGATCCGCCGCTCGGTTGCGGCGGCGAAACCGCGCGGCGGACTCGTATTCTCTGGCGCCGGCACTGACCAGCTTGCGCCCGAAGATGCCAAGAGCATCGACGATGTGATCCGCGCCTATGAGGAGCAGATCGCGGCGATCGAGGCCTTCGGCGGCCGTATCATCCTGATGGCGTCGCGCGCGCTGGCGCGGGTGGCAACGTCCGCGGACGATTACCGCAAGGTCTATGGCCGCGTGCTGTCGCAGGTGAAGGAGCCGGTGATCATCCACTGGCTGGGCGACATGTTCGATCCGGCGCTGGCCGGCTATTGGGGCACCGATAATCTCGAGGCGGCGATGGATGTCGCGGTCGAGATCATCAATGCGCATGCGGCGAAGGTCGACGGCGTGAAGATTTCGCTGCTCGACAAGGACAAGGAAATCGCGATGCGCCGACGCCTTGCCAAAGGCGTGCGGATGTATACCGGCGACGATTTCAATTACGCCGAGCTGATCGCGGGCGACACGCACGGCTATTCGGATGCGCTGCTCGGCATTTTCGATGCGATTGCGCCGGCTGCTGCCGCGGCGCTGGTGGCGTTGTCGAAAGACGATAACGAGACCTTCCACGGCATTCTCGGCCCGACGGTGCCGCTGTCGCGGCATATCTTCCGTGCGCCTACGCGCTTCTACAAGACCGGCGTGGTGTTCATGGCCTATCTCAACGGCCATCAGGACCATTTCACCATGGTCGGTGGCCAGGAAAGCGCGCGCTCGACGCTGCATCTCGCCGAAATCTTCCGGCTCGCCGATGCGGCGGGTCTGCTGCGCGATCCGGATCTCGCTGTTGCGCGCATGCGCGCCGTACTGGCGGTGCGGGGCGTCGGCGCCTGATGCGCGACCTATCCAAGGACCATAACTGGCTCTCGATCAACACCGCGACCGTGCGCCAGCAGGCCGATTTCATAGGCATCGTCGAGGCCTGCGCGCGGCGCGGCATTCGCGCGGTGTCGCCATGGCGCGATCAGGTTGCGCATGTCGGGCTGGAGCGCGCGGTCAAGGCGGTGCGCGACGCTGGGCTGAAGCTGTCCGGATATTGCCGCGGCGGCATGTTCACCGCCGATGCGGCGCACCGTCAGGCGATGCTGGACGACAACCGGCGCGCCATCGACGAGGCTGCGGCGCTAGGCTCGCCCTGCTTGGTGCTG
>JAEZBA010000257.1 GCA_023430245.1 Pseudomonadota bacterium | reverse complement strand
ATGCGGGCATCCTCGTCACGCAGGTGATCTACGTGAAGCAGGGCGAGGGCAAGACCTTCGTGATCGTCGACGCGGCGATGAACGATCTGATCCGGCCGACGCTCTACGAGGCCCATCACGACATCATTCCGGTGCGGCCCATTGCAGGCGCTTCCTGGATCCGGGCCGACGTGGTCGGGCCGGTCTGCGAGACCGGCGATTACCTCGCGATCAACCGCGACCTGCCGGAACCCAAGGCCGGGGACCTCCTGGCGGTGATGACCGCGGGGGCCTACGGCGCGGTGCAGGCAGGAACCTACAACACCCGGCCGCTGATCCCTGAGGTGCTGGTCAACGGCGACGCATGGTCGCTGGTGCGGCCCCGCCTCGAAGCCGACGCATTGATCGCGCTCGATCGCATGCCGCCCTGGCTGTAACGCCGGAACCGGATGCCTGAGCCATGCGACATGGCCTGCTCCTTGCTTCGCACTTCCAGGTTTCGTGACTATGTGGGCTGACGGGGCGTGTTAAGCTTTGTAGATCGCAGCTTCCTGAGGGATCAGGCCTTTGACCGACAACCCGACGCAGGGCTCTGAAAATACGACGGTTTCCCCGCAGCGCGAGGTCGACCGGTTGCTCGCCAGGGGAATCGCCAGAGCCCGCTGGTCGATCCTGTGGGAGCGCGCCTGGCCGCCTCTGGCCGCCTTCCTGACCGGCTGCGGGCTGTTCCTGGCCGTCTCCTGGCTCGGTCTGTGGCT
The DNA here is from genome assembly GCA_023430245.1 of Pseudomonadota bacterium. GTDB lineage: Bacteria > Pseudomonadota > Alphaproteobacteria > Rhizobiales > Xanthobacteraceae > Pseudorhodoplanes. The sequence goes on along the minus strand of JAEZBA010000257.1, from coordinate 2,138 downwards.
GTGGCTGCCGCCACTGGCGCGGGCCGCAGGCGTGGCGATTTTCGGTTTGCTCGCGCTGGCCGCCTTGTCCCCCTTCGCGATGATCCGGATGCCGAGCGCGAACGAAGCGCTGCGGCGCTTGGACCGCGAAAGCGGATTGCCGCATCGCCCGGCCATCACGCTCACTGACCGGCTTTCGGCCCATTCCGGCGATGCCATGACGCAGGCCCTGTGGCGGGTGCATGTCGAGCGCGCTCTGGCCGCTGCGCGCAAGCTGCGCGCCGGCTGGCCGATGCCGCGTCTGCCCGCGCGCGACCCGGTGGCGATCCGGGCGCTGGTGTTGATGCTGGCGGTCGCGACCTTCTTCGCCGCCGGCGGCGACCGGGAACGGCGCGTGGCCGCCGCCTTCAACTGGCATGGGGTGGTGACGCCTGCGAATTATCGCGTTGATGCCTGGGTTGCACCGCCGCCTTACACCCAGCGTCCGCCGGTGATCCTGCCGGGATTACGCTCCGGCGAAGCGCAGCGCGCCACCGCACCCGTGGTCGTGCCGGCAAACTCGATCCTGGTGATACGCGCCAGCGGCGCTACCGGGCTTGATGTCGCGTTGCGTGGCGGCATCAAGATTGATGACAAGACTGACGCTGCGGCGCAGCCGGCGGCCGCGGGAACCGAGGAGCGCCGCTACGTGATCGCCGACAAGGGTGAGGTCACGCTGCGGGGTATCGGCGATCCGGTGACATGGAGCTTCGATGCTGTTCCCGATCGTGCGCCGACCATCGCGCTGACCAAGGATCCGGAACCGCAGGCGCGCGGTTCACTGATGCTGAATTACAAGCTCGAGGACGATTACGGCGTCTCGGAAGCCCGCGCCCTGTTTACGCTGAAGCCTCAGCTTGACGAGTTCGGCATGAAGGGCGGCGGCTTCAAGACGCCGCGTCCGTTATTCGATGCGCCGGACATGCCGCTGACCCTGCCGCAGGCGCGCACCCGTAACGGTGTAGGACAGACCCTGCGCGATCTGTCGAGCCATCCCTGGGCCGGTGCCGACATCGCGCTGACGCTGCGCGCGCTCGACGATGGCGGCAACGAAGGGACGTCCGAGCCGTTTGACATGCGCCTGCCCGAGCGGCTGTTCACCAAGCCGATGGCGCGTGCGCTGATCGAGCAGAGGCGTGTGCTGGCGCTCGATGCCGAGACCAAGCCGCGGGTGCTGACAGCGCTCGATGCGCTGGCGATGGCGCCCGAGGTCTTCCAGATCGAGGCGTCGGTCTATCTCGGCCTGCGCTCGATCTACTGGCAATTGAACCGCGCGAAATCCGACGACTCTCTTCGTGATGTTGTCGCGCGCCTGTGGGACATGGCGACGAAGATCGAGGATGGGAATCTGTCCGACGTCGAAGCCGCCTTGCGGGCGGCGCAGGAGGCGCTGCGCGAAGCGCTGGAGCGCGGCGCCAGTGAGGAAGAGATCAAGAAGCTCACCGACGATCTGCGTGCCGCGCTCGACAAGTTCCTGCAGGCCCTGGCCGAGGAGATGCGCAAGAATCCGCAGACCGCGCGGCAGATGGATCCGAACGCGCGCAACTTGCGCTCGCAGGATCTCAAGAACATGATCGACCGGATGGAGCAGCTCGCCCGCTCCGGTGCCAAGGATGCGGCCCAGCGGCTGCTGCAGGAATTGCAGCAGATGCTGGAAAATCTGCAGATGGCGCGCCCCGGTCAGCAGGGCGACCAAGACTCCGACGACATGATGTCGGCGCTTGACGAGCTCGGCAACATGATCCGCGAGCAGCAGCAATTGCGCGATCGGACTTTCCGTCAGGGCCAGGATCAGCGGCGGCAGCGTCAGCGCGGTGGCCAGCAGGGTGAGCAAAAGCCCGACACCGGCGAATTGCGGCAGAATCAGCAGGCCCTTCGCGATCAATTGCAGAAGCTGCTCGAGCAACTCAAGCAGCGCGGCATGGGTCAGCAGGGCGAGGACGGCCAGAATGGCATGGATCAGCTCGGCAAGGCCGGTGAAGCCATGGGCGAGGCCGAAGGTCAGCTCGGCGACGGCAATGCCGACGGTGCGGTCGGTTCACAAGGTCGCGCACTCGAAGCGCTTCGTCGCGGCGCTCAGGGCATGGCGCAGGCCATGCAGCAGCAACCGGGCATGGGCC
>JAEZBA010000384.1 GCA_023430245.1 Pseudomonadota bacterium | reverse complement strand
GTCCGGAGCAGCGCGTAAAGCGGCGGCCGCGCCGTTATTGCCGGCGCTGCCCGGCCGGTTTTCGATCACCACCGGCTGGCCGAGCGACTCGGAGAATTTTGGCTGCAGGATGCGCGCCATGGTGTCGACGCCGGCGCCGGGAGGCCATGGCGCGATGATGGTCACCGGGCGCGATGGAAAATTGTCGGCAGCGGCCGGAAGCACGACGGTCGCGAGAGCGCAGGCCGCAGTCAGCACGGAACACAAGAATCGTGACATCAGACAAACCTCCCTGATTGATTACGGCCGCTATTGGCGGCTCTTTGGCGTTCAGTGCGGGCAGCCGCTAATATTGTCCGATCAGCGCCTGCCGGAATCTCGATTTCAGGATCACACCGCTTTTCGGCGGCATTACAACCGGACTGCGTTCGGCCTTGACCTTGATCACCGCGAGATAAGGCCCGGCATTCTCGGTCATTCGGCGCCGAACGCTTTCGACACGCGTCATCTCGCGAACGGTTTCGGTCACGGCAAAGCCGCTGGCCGCAGCGATCCCCGCAATATCGATACCGGCCGACGTGTGGCTCACCTGTTCGCCGGTCTCGCCGAAGCTTTCGTTATCCAGCACCACGACCGACAGATTGCGTGGCTTCTTCGCGCCGATGGTCGCCAGCGCGCCGGAATTCATCATCAGTTCGGCATCGCCGGTTATCACGATCACGCTGCGCTCCGGTTGCGACAGCGCCAAACCGAGCCCGACCGAGGTGGCGAGACCCATGGCGCCCAACAGATAGAAATTCAGCGGCCGGTCGCCGACGGCCATCACGTCCGATACCGGCGAGCCGAGGCCGCAGACGATCAGTTCGTTGTCGATGCCCGCCAGCAGAGCCGGCACAACCTCGCGGCGTTTCAATGCGTCTGTCATCGGACCCTCACATTGCTCTTCACATCGCCTTGGCGCCAAGCAGGCGCTGCGACAGCAGCACGGCCACCGGTTCCTCGGAACGGAAGGTCATGGTCAGTCCGCCGGCGACCAGCGCCGCCGCTTCGTCCTCATGCGTCGCGCTGAACACATGAAAGCCCGCGAGCTTCAACGACTCCGCGGTGATCCGGCCCATCGGAATCTGCCAGGGATTTCCCTCGCCGAATTCGCCGCGCATGCTGACCAGAAGGAAAAGCGGAAAGCGGCAATTGGTGACGAGCGAAAATGCGTTGATGCAATTGCCGACGCCGCTGCTCTGGATTGCCATGACGCTGCGCTTGCCGCCAAGCCATGCGCCGCAGCAGACGCCGACGCCCTCTTCCTCGGTCGTCAACATCACCGCGCGGTTCGGCGTTTCGGCGTGCATCCGCCTGATCAGGAAATCGAGACCGCCATCGGGCAGATAGGCGAACAGATCAATCTGTTCGCGCATGAAGTGCGACCAGATTTCGTCGCGCCAGCCGCCGGTCGGCTTCGTTACACTTGGAACCACGTTCACGCCGCTCACTCTCGCCGTATCAGCAGGTGAAGGCGGTAGCAGATATGAAATTGGCCCGCGAGACCCGGTCTAACAGGCCAAACACTTGCGCGTTTCAGTCGCGCTTCGCCAGGAACGCGGCCCGCCGCTGTGCGATCGGCGCGCTTCGCAGCGGATCGCATCCGAGAACGGAGTCCGGAACATGCGACCGTAGACCGGACGGGCCTCGCTCATCGTCTGACCGGCGGACACGTCGACGATGTCGAGGCCGCGGCCTTCGAGTCTCCGCGATCGCGTCGTCGATGTCGCGTCTCCGCTGGGCGAGCAGCGAGCGGCGCCGCGCGGTCGCTGGCGCCGATCGACTGATGGCCGCGACTTATGCCGCCCGATGCCGGGCCACCGGCCGATCCCGTCCTGCGACCGGCTTCGCTTCGGCTTCGAAGCGGAAATAGCCGACCCGCTCCGCCATGGCCGTCTGCTGGTCTTCCAGCGTCTTGGCGGTCGAGGCATTTTCCTCGACCAGCGCCGAGTTCTGCTGGGTTACCTCGTCCATCTGGGTCAGCGCCTTGTTGACCTGGTCGATTCCGGCGGCCTGCTCCGCGCTCGCCGTCGCGATATCGGCCACGATTTCGGCGACGTCCCTGATCGAGCGCACGATCTCGTCGAGCGACTGGCCGGCACGATTCACGAGTTCGACGCCCTCTCTCACCTCGTCGGAGGAGTTGGCAATCAGACCATTGATGTCCTTTGCGGCCTGCGACGAACGCTGGGCCAGACTGCGCACTTCGGACGCGACCACAGCGAAACCGCGGCCTGCCTCGCCGGCGCGGGCCGCCTCCACCGCTGCATTAAGCGCCAGCAGGTTGGTCTGGCGCGCGATCTCGTCGATGACCGAGATGATCTCCGAGATCTTGCGCGACGATCCCTCGATGCGAGACATCGCATTGACGGCTTCGGCGACCACAGCGCCGCCGCGACTGGCGATGTCCTGGGTGCCTTGCGCAAGCTGGTTGGCGTGGTTGGCGTTCTCCGCGTTCTTCCGCACCGTCGCCGCGATTTCCTCCATGGACGCCGAGGTCTGTTCCAGGCTTGCGGCCTGCTCCTCGGTGCGCTGCGACAGGTCCGTGGTGGAGGTCGAAATTTCAGCCGCTGCGTTCGAGACCTCAACGCTGGACATCGCGATATTGCGGATCGTCTCCTGCAACTTGCCGATGGCGCCGTTGAAATCTCCCTGGATCTTCCGGTACTCCTGAGCCCAGTCGTCGTGGACGCGATACGTCAGGTCTCCGCTCGCAAGCCGTTCGAGACCCTGGCCAAGCCCTTCAACCACCTGCGCCACCTGACGTGCGGCCTCCTGCTGCGCGGCCTCGTTCCTGGCACGCTCCGCTTCCACGGCCTTGCGCTGATCGTCGGCCGCCTGCTCGAGATGCAGCTTCTCGATGCCGGCATCGCGGAACACCACCACTGCACGCGCCATCTCGCCGATCTCATCCTTGCGCTCGGCGCCGCCGATTTCGCTGTCGAGCCGGCCACGGGACAGAGCGGCCATGACGGCGTTGAGCGAAAGAATCGGGCGCGTAATGCCGCGTGCGATGAACCATGCCAGCAGAATGCCGATCGCGATCGCAATCGCAGCGACCGTAATGCTGGTCAGAATCGTTGAGTGGATACTCGCCTCACCCTCTGCCTTGGTCGCCGCCAGTGCCGCGTCCTGACTCTTTTTCAGGTCGGCACGGCTCTTGATCATATCAACCGACAGCTTGCCTTCGGCCTCGAGAAGACGTGAGTTCTGAGCAAGCAGTTTCATCGTAGAATTGAAAGCAGCGCTGTAGGACGCAACCAGCGGAAGCAGCTGCTGCAGCTTTTCGCGCCGCTCGGCGGTGCGCGCAGCCGTCCCGAACTTCTTCAGGGTCTCTGCCATCGCCGCGAATTGAGCGTTCGCGGCTTCCTCGAGCTTCGGATTTCGGGTCGAGTTGTGCAGCAGGCCGTTGACGCGGCCCCACAGGAATTGCTCGGTCGCAAGAGCGGCCAGCGAAACCAGCGCCAGATCGTTGTCGGCCACGGCGCTCTGTGTGAGCTCCTTCAGTTCGCCATAGAGACGGTTGCCGAGCGGTGTCGTGGATTCAGCAATTGTACGGCGAAGCTCGGTCTGATTCTTTGCGATGTCGTCGAACAGAGCCATGTATTGATCGACCTGGCCAAGGATCGCCCGCGCCATGTCCTGGCGCTCCTTGGAGAGCGCATTCGATGCGGTGAAGGCATATCCGTCGCGAACGGTCTGAGCCAGTTCGCGAATCCGCGCCAGCACTCTGTCTTCGCCCTTGTCGAAGTACATCTGCATGTTCAGGCGGAGCGCAACGAAGTCGCGATCGGCCTGCGCTACGCGCGAAGCGGTGTCGGAAATATTTGTGAACCGACCGAAGCTGTCGCTTGCGCTCCTCAGGCCGAAATAGCCCGTGGCGGCCACGATCACCAGCAGGCCGAGGACAATGATATAGCCCGCTCCAATCCGGGTACCGATCTTGAAGCTTGAGTTCATATTCGAAAGCCAGGTCATGTGTTCGCCTCGCTAGTGACGGGCGGCACGACCCGTTCTCGACAATCATCCAGCGCGGATTCGCGCGTTCGCGACTAGATCATTAGCTACCTTTATGATCGGTAAAGCGGTGTGGCGAGCCATGACCGCATCGCATGGATTTCGCGGGGCTCATGGCTGATATTGCATGACGCCCAAAAGCTGGGCAGACGCAAATCAATCCGCAGAGGCGATCAACGCCACTCGGGTGCGAGGCCACCGCGTACCGCAGGCCGCTCGCAGACGCGCGCCAACGCAAGCAAGCCCGCGTCCCGGCCCCGCGCAGCGACAAACTGGAAGCCGATCGGCAAACCGCTGGCTGATGGTCTTGCTGGCAGGTTGATCGCAGGAAGGCCGAGCGCATTGGCGAACGGCGTGAAAACCGCATGCCCGCGCGGGCCGACAGGTTGTCCGTCGATGATGCCGGGATAGATCTCAGTCGCCGGCCACGGCATGGCGGCGGCCGTGGGAGTCAGCAGAACATCAACGCGCTGAAATAACGCCTCAAACGCGTGGCCGACCGTCTTGATGGCGTCGAGCGCCGCGAGATAATCGGCTGCGGAATAGCGGCGGCCGTTGCGCGCCATCTCTGCGAGCGACGGCCCGATCAGGTCGTCGCGGTCTTTATGCTGCGCCATCAGCCAGGCAAGCCCCGACTGGCTGATCACCGGCCATACATCAGCAATCGGCGCGGCGAGATCGAAATGGTGCGCGGTTTCGACGCTGTGGCCCTGCCCCGCCAGCCTTGCTGCGATGTCCGCCACACTGGCCGCGATCTCGCGATCTACAGGCGCGCCGGAAAAGGTCGGAACGTAAAGGATGCGCGCAGCGGCTGCTTCGGTTTCGGGTCGCCGCCAATCTGGCCCGCCAATCACATCCATCGACAGCAGGATGTCTTCGACGCTGCGCGCGATCGGGCCGATGACTTCCAGATCGTGAAGGATCGCCGGAAAGCCGTGCCGGCGCGGCACCATCCCGCGCGACGGCTTGAAGCCGACCAGTCCGGTATGCGCCGCCGGCCTGCGGATCGAGCCGCCGCCATCGGTCCCCATCGCGATCGGACCCATGCCGGACGCAACCGCCGCGACGGCACCGCCGCTCGAACCGCCAGGGGTGAGCGCGAGGTCGTAGGGATTGCGGGTCGGACCGAACAGGGCGTTGTCGGTGTAACCTTGCGAGGTTAATTCCGGCACGTTGGTCTTGCCGAGAATGACCGCGCCGCCGGCTCGCAGTTTGTCGATCGGCGGTTCGTCGCGTTCGGGGACATGCTCGGCATAGAGCCTGCTGCCCCAGGTCGCGCGCAGCCCTTCGACGAAGATGCTGTCCTTCACCGTGACTGGTATGCCGTCGAGCGGACCGAGCGGCGCGCCTGCGCGGAAGCGTTCGGTGCTCGCGCGCGCCTGCGCAACAGCGCCCTCGCGGTCCAGCGTGACGATGGCGTTGACAGCAGGATTGACCTTATCGATCCGCGCGAGGATGGAGGTCAGCGCATCGTTCGGCGTCGCAACGCCTTGCCGATAGAAGCTTCCAAGCTCCGCCGCGGACAGCGTCCAGAGTTCGGCTTGCAGCGAAGCGCTCATCCGGCGTCGCGGTTACTTGCCGCCCCAGTGCACGAAGCTGCGCTCCGCCAGCAGAAACAGCAGATTGAGCGCATAGCCGAGCGCACCGGCGGCGAAGATGGCGGCATACATGCGCGGCATGTCGAAGAGTTGCTGCGCCTCGAACACGCTGTGGCCGAGCCCGTCCTGCGAGCCGATGAACATTTCCGCGACCACGATGATAACCAGCGCCAGCGACACACCGTTGCGCAGGCCGACGAAGGTCTGCGGCATCGATTCCAGCAGCGTCACATCCATCAGTACCCGCAGCGGAGACGCACCCATGACCTTTGCGGCCAGCAGCCGCGTCTTGCGCGCATTCATCACACCATAGGCGACATTGAACAGGATCACGAGGATCGCGCCGAACGCCGCGACCGAGATCTTGGTTTCGTCGCCGACCCCGAACAGCACCAGGAACAGCGGGAACA
>JAEZBA010000323.1 GCA_023430245.1 Pseudomonadota bacterium | reverse complement strand
ACGAGGATACCGGCATTGCCGACGATCAGCCGGCCCGGCTCGAAGATCAGCTTGCAGCCGAGTCCGCGCGTCGCCTCCTTCACCACTTTCGCATAGGCGGCCGGATCGGGCGGGATGTCATCGCCTTCGCGATAAGGAATGCCGAGGCCGCCGCCAAGATCGACATGGGAGATCGTGTGGCCATCCGCGCGCAATGCCTGCACGAAATCCGACAGCAGCGCGAACGCATCCGCAAACGGAGACAATTCGGTGATCTGGCTGCCGATATGCATGTCGACGCCGGCAACATGGATACCGGGAAGCGAGGCAGCGTGCCGGTATACCTCGCGCGCGCGGCTGATCGGAATGCCGAATTTATTCTCGGATTTTCCGGTCGCGATCTTGGCATGCGTCTTCGCGTCTACGTCGGGATTGACGCGGATCGAGATGTCGACGCGGCGACCCTTTCCGGATGCGATCTGCGACAGCAGATCGAGTTCCGGCTCGGATTCGACATTCACGCAGAGGATGCCGGTCTCGATCGCAGCGGCCAGTTCGGACGCGGTCTTGCCGATGCCGGAAAACATGATCTTTTCCGGCGGAATGCCAGCGGCCAGCGCACGCTTCATCTCGCCGGCCGACACCACGTCGGCGCCGGCGCCGAGCCGCGCCAGCGTCGCGATCACGCCCTGGTTGGAATTGGCCTTGACCGCGTAGCAGACCAGCGACGGAACGTCGGCGAACGCATCGGCGAAGACGCGGTAATGCCGCTCCAGAGTCGCGGTCGAATAGCAATAGAACGGCGTTCCGACTGCGTCCGCGAGGGCGGTGATATCTACCGCCTCGGCGTGAAGCCCGCCGCTGCGATAGGCAAAATGATGCATGGCGGATTAATTTAGTAGGACGTCGAGAGGGATGGGCCGGTCAGGGCCGCGGATGATCGGCAATCCGCGAGCGGACCCACGCTTGACCACCTCTCCGCCCTCTTCGGTCTCCTCGTCAAGCGAGCCTATCGGGTTAGCCGCAAGGCCGCCGGGGGGCGCGTCCAACGCACCTTTCCGGCCGCAGGCGGAGAGCCCCAGCGCGGCGACCAGCAAGGCCACAACCGCGAGGCGGTAAGATAGGGTAGACAAGCTACGGATCACTAGGGAACCCCCCGAACGGCGCGGACCATATCAGACCCGCCGAACATGGCGAAATCCCTGATCGCACGGCCTTCCCAACGAAATTCTTGCGCTGCGGCCGAAAAACCTCAGTTCGCGCCCTTGCCCAGCCGTTTCAGCCAGCGCCTGGCCTGCAGGCGCACGTTCTTCGGCGCGGTGCCGCCATAGCTGGTTCGGCTCTGCACCGAGCGGTCGACCGACAGCACCTTGAACACGTCGTCGGTAATCCCCGGCTCGACCTTCTGCATCTCGGCCAGCGGGACACGGTGCAGCGGCAGGCCGGCTTTCGCCGCCTCTGCGACAATGCTGCCGGTGATGTGATGCGCCTGCCGGAACGGAATATTGAGGCTGCGCACCAACCAGTCGGCGAGGTCGGTGGCAGTCGCATAGCCCTCGCCCGCCGCCTTCTTCATGCGGCCGACATCGGGCTCGATGTCGCGCACCATGCCGGTCATGGCGACGATGCAAAGCGACAGCGCGCCAAGCGCGTCCATCGCGCCTTCCTTGTCCTCCTGCATGTCCTTCTGATAGGCGAGTGGCAGCCCCTTCATCACGACAACAATCGCCTGAAAGGCCGCTGCGATCCGCGCGGCTTTCGCGCGCACCAGCTCGGCCGCGTCCGGATTGCGCTTCTGCGGCATGATTGAGGAGCCGGTGGTGAATTTGTCGGACAGCCGCATCAGTCCGGTGAGCGGCGACGTCCAGATCACGATCTCCTCGGCAATGCGCGACAGGTGCACCGCGGTGATCGTCGCCGCGGCAAGCGTTTCCATCACGAAGTCGCGGTCCGACACCGCATCGAGCGAATTCGCGGTCGGGCGATCGAAGCCCAACGCCTTCGCGGTCATCTCGCGGTCGAGCGCAAACGACGTTCCCGCCAGCGCCGCCGAACCGAGCGGGCATTCGTTCAACCGCTTGCGGGCATCGGCGAAGCGGCCGCGATCCCTCTCCGCCATTTCGACAAAGGCCAGCAGATGATGGCCGAACGTCACCGGCTGCGCGGTCTGCAGATGCGTCAGTCCCGGCATGACGGTGTCGGCATGTTCGAGTGCCTTCTCCGCAAGCGCCGTCTGGTAGTCGAGCAGCGCGGCATCGAGCTGATCGATGGTGTCACGCACCCAGAGCCGGAAGTCGGTCGCGACCTGGTCGTTGCGCGATCGCGCGGTGTGCAGGCGTCCGGCCGCCGGACCGATCAGGTCGGCCAGACGCGATTCCACGTTCATGTGAACGTCTTCAAGCGCGCGCTGGAAGTTGAACCGGCCCTGCTCGATTTCTGACAAAATCGTGTCCAGCCCGGCGGCTATCTGGCTTGCGTCGTCCCTCGCAATGATGCCTTGCTCGGCCAACATTGCCGCATGGGCCTTGCTCGCGGCGATGTCCTGGCGATACAGGTGCCGGTCGACGTCGATCGAGGCATTGATCGCCTCCATGATCGCATCGGGGCTCGACGAAAAGCGTCCGCCCCACATCTTGTTGCTCATGACCGTGACCTGAGAGTGTTCTGATCCATGCCGTCCGATACCCGATCCTTCGCGAAAAAGCGTCTGCTGGTTATGCTTCTGGGCGGGCTCGCGGGCGTCGGTGTGGCGCTGGTGGGGATATACGGGATGGGAGCGCTGGTGCGCAATGCGGCTATCCCGGAGGCGTGCCGGCCGGCGGCCCAGCTGGCGCAGAAGCTTAAGCCGCTTGCGCGCGGCGAAGTCGCAGCCCTTGCCCCCGCCAAGAGCCCGATCCCGCTTACGACGCTCGCCTTCCGCGACGGCGACGGCAAAGAGCGGACACTGGCCGACTGGAAAGACAGAACCGTGCTCCTGAACCTCTGGGCCACCTGGTGCGCGCCCTGCAAGAAGGAAATGCCCGCCCTCGACGAATTGCAGCAAAAACTCGGCGGACCGGATTTCGAAGTCGTGGCGGTCAATATCGACACCCGCAATCCTGAAAAGGCCAAGGCCTGGCTGACCGAAACCGGCATCGCCTCGCTTGGCTATTACGCCGACAACAGCGCCAGAATCTTTCAGGAGTTGAAGGAGAAGGGCCGAGCCTTCGGCATGCCGACCACGATCCTTATCGACCGCAATGGCTGCGAGGTCGCGACGCTGGCCGGTCCGGCGGAATGGGCGAGCGGCGACGCGATTGCGTTCATCCGGACCGCGCTGGGCAAAGCGTCAGACTGATATATCGAGATTTCCGCCGATGCCGGCCGCGAGCAGCGCCTTCATGTTCTCCTGAGCGGCTTCGAGAACCTGAACGACGGCGCCCTGCGCATCGGCGTCCATCTTCATCATCTTCGCCGCAGCCGCCATCTGCAGCTTCGCGGTGGAGGCGCCAGCAAAAGCTGTAGCCAGGGCTCCGACATCCATAGCCGCCTCACACCGTTACGTTGACTTTGAGACCGGTCTTCAGATCCACGACCGTGCCGTCGGCATGGGAGATCGTGTTTGCTGAAAGATCGATCTTGGCGCCGCCGCTGAGGGTTACGGAATCGCCGTAGCTGAACGATGACTGTTTCGGTGGATTGATCAGGTTCGCCTCGGCAGCGGCCGCAGCCGCCGCCTTTTCCTGCTTGGCCTTGGCCTCCTGCTGAATGCGCGCGAGCGCCTTGTTGGCTGCGATTTCGCCGAGGTTGTATCCGACATCGGTCCATGCGGTCTGCAGCGACGCGACCACGTTCTGCATATTGGCTTCGTATTTTTCCTGAAATGCCTGGCGGCGCTCCCGCCACGCCTTGTTGCTTTCATAGGCGGACGGGGTCTGCACCCAGTTCATTTTCTTGATGCCATAGCCGGCCATGCTGCGCTCCGCATCCGATGGTGCCGGAATGACGTTACGAATGGCCTAATGGGGCGTTAACGCGGCATTTACGGCCGCCCTCCCGATCCGCGACCGGAACTGAAGACATTCGCCTTGACGGACCCGATCGCGGGCATATACTTAACCACATGGTTTACTATCGACACGACGAACTGGATGCGACCTTCGCGGCTTTGTCGGACCCGACCCGGCGCGCGATTCTCGCGCGTCTTGCCGAACAGGACGGCATGTCGGTCAGCGAGCTTGCGAAGCCGTTCCCGGTTTCGCTGCCGGCGGTCATGAAACATCTCGATGTCCTCGCAGATGCGAAGCTGATCCGGCGCTCGAAAAAGGGCCGCGTCGTGTCTTGCGAACTGACGGCCGCGCCCATGGAGGACGCCATGCTGTGGCTGAACCGGTATGCCCAATTCTGGTCGAAACAGCTCGATCGCCTTGCCGCTTTTGTGGAGGAAGACTCATGTCCGTCGCCCGCGCCGACTTCGTCGACAAGCCAAGTCTCACCCTCAAACGTCGTCTCAATGCGCCGGCGGAAAAAGTCTACGCCGCGTGGACCGACCCGCAGAAAATCGTGAAATGGTTTGGCCCGGATGCGGGGCCGGTGACCAAAGCCGAGATCGATCTGCGCGTCGGCGGCACCTACACCATCGCGTTCAATACCGAAGACGGCGAGCACCATCAGGTCGGCGGCATCTATCGCGAGGTGGTGCCAAATGAGCGGCTGGTCTTCACCTGGGCCTGGCACACGATGAAGGAGCGCGAGTCGCTCGTCACCGTCACCATCAAACGGGACGGCGAGGGTTCGATCCTGACGCTGCTGCACGAGAAATTCTTCGACGAAGCCGCCCGCGACGGTCACAGCCGCGGCTGGACCGGCTCGCTCGACAAGCTCGAAAAGCTATTCGCCTGAACGACAGGAGCACGAAATGAAGCTCTATTATTTCGAGACCATCAATCCCCGAAAAGCCTGCGCCGTCGCCAAATATCTTGAATCGCCGGTGGAGTTCGTGCGCATCGATCTCGCCAAGGGTGAGCACAAGACACCGGCCTTCCTTGCCGTGAATCCGAACGGCAAGGTACCGGCCTTCGAGGATGGCGAAACCAAAATCTGGGAGGCCAATGCCATCATGTGCCACCTCGCGAGCATCGCGAAGTCTGATCTCTGGCCGACCGATCCGGCGAAGCAGATCGACGTGCTGAGATGGCTGAGCTGGAACTCGGAACACTTCACCAGGCACGCGGGCAATCTTTACTTCCAGTATGTCATCAAGCCGAAATTCAACATCGGCGCACCCGATGACAAAGCGGCCGAAGAAAGCATCGGCTTAGCGAAGCAATTCATCAAGGTGCTGGACGACCATCTCGCCGGCCGCACCTTCCTGCTCGGCGATCATCTGACCGTCGCCGACTTCGCCGTATCGGTGACGCTGCCCTATGCCGAGACGATTCGGCTGCCGCTTGAAGGCTTCAAGCATGTCGCGCGCTGGAGAGAGCAGCTCGAAGACCTGCCCGCCTGGCGCGATCCATATCCGGCCATACAGGCGCAAGCAGCCTAACGCGAAGCACCGGAGTGAATCATGTCTGCACATGGCACCTTTCATTGGAACGAATTGCTGACGCGCGACATCGCGCGTGCCAAGCAGTTCTATTCCGACACCATCGGCTGGACCTTCGAAGGCATGCCGATGGCCCATGAAGGCGGCCGCACCTATTGGTGCGCCTTTCTCGACGGTCAGCCGGTAGCCGGACTGTTCGAACTCGCGTCGCCGGACTTCGACGGCGTGCCTGAGGGCTGGATGCCCTATCTCGCGGTCGACGACGTCGATGCCCGCGCCGGGATGGCGCTGAAAGCCGGTGCGCAGCTGATGTGGCCGATCTTCGATGTGCCCGAGGTCGGGCGCATCGCCATCCTGCGCGAGCCAGGCGGCGCCGGCATCGGCTGGATGACACCGACGTGAGGGAACTGCGCCGCCGCCAGCATGCCCGCTGGAACGATCACGAACGTCCGGCGAGAAAGGAGAGCACGATGCCCCACTCGAACACGACCGATCACCGGATCGTCTCGCGACAAGATTGGCTTCAGGAGCGCAGAGCGCTGCTCGCCGAGGAGAAGGAGATGACGCGGCTGCGCGATCGGCTTAGCGAGAAGCGGCGCGCCCTGCCCTGGGTCAGGGTCGAGAAGACATATGTTTTCGACACGCCGGACGGCCAGGAAACATTGGCTGATCTGTTCGACGGCCGCAGCCAGCTCATCGTCAAGCATTTCATGCTGGCGCCGGGGCAGACCGACCCGTGTGTCGGCTGCTCGTTTGAAGTCGATCACATCGACGGCGTGCTGATGCATGTCCAGCACCATGACGTCAGCTATGTTGCGGTCGCGCGCGCGCCGCTGGCCGAGATCGAGGCGGTGAAGCGACGGATGAACTGGCGCTTCCGCTTCGTGTCGTCCTTCGGCTCGGACTTCAATTACGACTTCGGCGTATCCTTCACGCCGGAGCAGGTTGCCGCAGGCAAGGCCGAGTACAATTTTCAGGAAACCGAGGTTCCTCTGGAGGACCTGTCGGGCCTGAGCGTGTTCTGCAGGGACGAGACTGGCGCGATCTTCCACACCTACTCGGCCTTTGGGCGCGGGGCTGAGGAAGTGCTTGGCGCCTACATGTATCTCGATCTTACGCCGAAAGGCCGCAACGAGAACGGGCCGAATTTCGACCTGACCGACTGGGTCCGCCATCACGACCGCTACGGAGCGCCCGGACGTGTGAATGCCGTCGGGCGTTGGGAGCCCGCCGAAGCCGCTGGTTGCTGCCATTCCAACTGAGCGCGCGAACGGCTGTGCGAAAGCAGCCGGGCCACCAATTTTTGCAGGAGAGTGAAATGCCTTACGTGGACGGATTCATCATTCCGGTGCCGAAGAAGAAGCTGAAAGACTATGAGCGCATCGCCACGGTCGCTGGCAAGGTGTGGAAGGAATACGGCGCGATCGACTATCACGAATGCGTCGCCGACGACGTCAAGCCAGGCAAGTGGACCTCGTTCCCGCAGGCTGTAAAGCTGAAAAAGGGTGAGGTCGTGGTGTTCTCCTGGATCACCTACAAATCGCGCAAGCAGCGCGACTCCATCATGAAAAAGGTGATGAAAGACAAGCGCCTCGCCGAGATGATGAGCGACCCGAAGAAGATGCCGTTCGACACCAGGCGCATGATCTGGGGCGGCTTCAAGAGTTTCGTCGACCTCTGACCGCTGGCGAGTCACCCGCCATCCACCCTTGATCACATGCGCGCATCCTGCGCCGAGGAACGCGCAACTGTCCGATCATGAGTTCCACTCGAGGAGAGACCCATGCCGACTCCCTATCTGATGTTCAATGGACGCTGCGAAGAGGCCCTGACTTTCTATGCGAAGGCACTCAATGCGAAGATCGACATGCTGATGCGCTTCGAGGACAACCCGGAGACGCCACCGCCCGGCTGCACCCCGGCGGACGCCAATAAGATCATGCACGCGAGTTTTAGTGTGAATGGCTCAGCGGCAATGGCCTCCGACGGAATGGACACGACGCCGCCAAAGTTCGAGGGTTTCACCCTATCGGTGACTGCAAAGGACGAGCCAGAAGCAGCACGCTTCTTCGCCGCGCTCGCCGAGGAAGGGACAATCCGGATGCCACTCACGAAGACATTCTTCGCGAGGACATTCGGAATGCTGGTCGATCGCTTCGGCGTGAACTGGATGATTATCGTCCCGGCATGATGTCGCATGCCATGCATAAGCCATTTCGATCCGCTCGGAGAATGATGTCTGCATGACTGCGACCGCGCTCGAACAGGACTTTGTCTTCACCCGCCTGGTGAATGCGCCGCGCGCGCAGGTGTGGCAGGCCTACAGCAAGGCCGATCAGTTTGCGAAGTGGTGGGGGCCGAGAGACGCGGCAATCCGCGTTCTGGAGTTCGATTTCCGGCCGGGCGGCATGTTCCATTATGCGATGGAATTCGAGCCCGGCCAGCCGATCTATGGCCGCTTCATCTACGGGCTGATCCGTGCGCCAGAGCAACTGGAATATGTCAACGGCTTCTCCGACGAAAACGGCAGCCTCACCCGCGCACCGTTGCCTCAGTTCGAAAGCAAGTTCCCGCTCGAATTCCACAATGTGGTGACCTTTGCGGAGAAAGATGGCGCAACGATCGTGACTGCCCGATCAACCGCGATCAATGCCACGCCTGCCGAGATCGATACGTTTGTCGGCATGTTCGATTCGATCCACGTCAGCTTCGCCAGCATCTTCGACAAGCTCGACGCCCATCTCGCGAACCAGTAGCGGAATACTGAAATGCTGAAAGTCCTTCTCATCGTGATCGTGGTCCTCGCCATGGGCGTCGCTGGCGTCGTCGGCTATGCCGTGGCCACCCAGCCCGACACCTTCCGGGTCCAGCGCACCGCGACCATCGACGCGCCGCCGGAGAAGCTTGTCGGCATTCTCTCCGATCTGCGACGCGGCGCGGAGTGGTCGCCTTACGAGAAGAAGGATCCCGCCATGAAAAAGACCTTCAGCGGTCCGGCGAGTGGCCCGGGCGCAAAACTCGAATGGGACGGCAACAGCGACGTCGGTGCCGGTTCGCTCACGGTGGCTGAGGTGACGCCTGCGAACATCACGCTCAATCTCGCAATGACCCGCCCGATGAACGCGAACAACATTGTCGAATACACGTTTGCGCCGCAAGGCAAAGCCACGAATATGACGTGGGCGATGCACGGACCAATGCCGCTGATATCGAAAGTCATGTGCGTATTCGTGGATCTCGACAGGATGCTCGGAGCCGACATGGAGCGCGGCCTGAAAGACCTCAAGGCGCTCGCCGAGCGCTGACACATTTCGCAGCAGAGAGAAGGAGGAAAGACGATGTCCGTTGCCGAGAAGAGCGACACCAATCAGGACAATTGCCCGATGATGGCTGAGCCGACCAAGGAGCATCGCTGGCTGCTGCGGATGGTGGGCGAATGGAGCTTCGAAGGCGAATGCATGATGGGCCCCGACCAGCCCGCTATGAAGTCGACCGGTAACTGCGTCACGCGCTCGCTGGGAGACCTGTTGACCGTCAATGAAGGCTGGGGTGAAATGCCCGGCGGCGGCGACATGCGGAGCATCATCACGCTCGGTTTCGATCCTGCCAAGGGTAAGTTTGTCGGCACCTTCACCGCGTCGATGATGACGCATCTGTGGCTCTATGAAGGCTCGCTCGACGCAGCCGGCAAGGTACTCACGCTCGATGCCGAAGGCCCGAGCATGACGGGCGATGGCGGCATGGCGAAGTACCAGGACATCGTCACGGTCGAAAGCGACGACCACTGGATCCTGTCGTCGCAGATGCTTGGCCCGGACGGGCAATGGCACAAGTTCATGACCGCGCACTACCGGCGCAAGAAATAGCGCTGGGATAGGGACACGCACAATGTCAGACCGCGTCATTCAAGAAGCCCCGCCGCCACGCCGGCTGTTGCGCAGCACGGGGGCAATTGCTGCGGGTTTCCTGTCTGTCGCGGTCCTGTCGCTCGCGACAGATCAGGTTCTTCACATGCTGGATGTCTACCCACCCTGGGACGAACCGATGCGCAACATCGAGGACAACCTGCTTGCGTTGTTCTATCGCAGCGTCTACGCGGTCATCGGCGGCTATGTCACGGCACGGCTCGCGCCCGCCGCGCCGATGCGCCACGTTCTCGTCCTTGGATGCATCGGTACCATTCTCAGCGCTCTCGGCGCTTACGCCGCGATCTCCATGGATATGGGTCCAGCCTGGTACCCGATCGCACTGGTCCTGACCGCGCTGCCGCTGACCTTACTCGGCGGATATCTGGGCCAGGGGCCTCGGACCACACAGCAAGAACACAACACCGAAAGGCAAACGGGATGACAGGCCTCACGCTCTATTATCACCCGCTATCGTCATTCTGCATGAAGGTTCTGATCGCGCTGTACGAGAACGACACGCCGTTCACGCCGCACATGGTCGATCTGATGGACGAAACCCAGCATGCAGAATTTCTGAAGATATGGCCGGTCGGGAAATTTCCGGTGCTGCGCGACGAGGCGCGCAACCGCATTATCCCGGAGACCAGCGTCATCATCGCGCATCTCGACCGGCATTTTCCCGGCACCACACGGCTGCTCCCGGGCGATGCCGATATTGCATCGGAGATGCACGTGAAGGATCGCGTGTTCGACAACTACGTGAACCTCAACGTGCAACGGGTCGTCTTTGGTCGCCTGCGACCGGAAGGTCATCGCGATCCTTACGGCGTCGAGCAGGCAAAGACGCACTTGCGCACAACACTCGACATGATCGAGCGCGACATTGCCGGCAGGACCTGGGCCATGGGAGATGATTTCACCATGGCCGATTGCGCCGCGGCTCCCGCGTTGTTCTACGCGGACAAGATCATGCCGTTGAAATCCCATCACCCTCGGACCACCGACTATCTCGAGCGACTGAAGCGCCGGCCCTCGTTTTCTCGCGTGCTGAAGGAAGCGGAGCCCTATCTGGCGTTGTTTCCGCAGGACGACGCTGCGTAGAGCGAACCTCCCCTACGCCTTCAACGAACCGCTTCGGTCGCGATCGATGAAGGCCACCAGCTCCTTTGTCCGATCGGCGAACAGCTGAAGCTTGCCGGTATCCAGCGGCTCGCTGAGCCATTGCAGGAGGAAAAGGTCCGCGCCGTCCGCAAAGGCGGGGCCGACGCCGCAGAAGAAGAAGCCGAGACCGCGGGCCGCCTCGGTGAGTGCCGCAAGGCCCGGATCGGCAATCGGAGCGGACAGCTGCACCGAGCGCGCCCCGAGCGCCCGCACGTCGCGCAGCGCCTGCTCGAGTTCGATGGGGCAGTTAGGGCCGATCCGCTCGAACTGGATCATGCCATAGCCGCGATCGTTGACCTTGATGGCGGTGCGCGTGTCCGGAGCAGCTGCGCCCGACGCCTCGACGACCGTCACCGGAACGTCGAGGCTTTTGTAGATATTGAGAAGCATCTCGCGATAGGGCGCAGGCGCCTGGATCGTCCGCGCAGCCGGCGGCTGCACGAAGCGAAAGGTGCGAAGATAGCTCTGGCGCTGTCCGGCAGTCGGGCAGGCAATGTCCTTGGGCCGGAAGCTTTCCGGATTGGCGCCGAGCAGCACCGCGCAGATCGGCATTCCCGCACGCTCGTCATTGCGCTGGGAAAAGGTATGGATGGTGAGCGGCTCCGCATAAATACCGTGCAGGCCGCGTTTCGGCGCTTCATCGGAAAGGCGCTCGGTCATGCGTTCGAGCAGGTGATGGCCCCGGTATTCCGGCAGCACTACCGCCTCGCCACGTTCGGCCACCAGCGCTCCGGCTTCACGCTCCAGCGCGAGATGGCCGATCACCTCGCCGTCATTGCCCCGCGCGACAACGGGGATCAGTTCGCCACTCTCGACTTTCGACCAGTAGCGATGCGGCGAGAACACATCTGAGTGGACATAGTGATGGCCATAGACCGCGAGGAAGCAGCGGGCGATCGCAGCCGTATCGGTTCGCGCCGGCAGGTCGATGCGAAACTCGCCGGGCACCGGTGAAGTCGAGACCGGTGACGCCGCAACCGGAGCGGCCGCCGGCTCCGGCGCCGAGGCGAGCGCTTCGGCGAAGCCACTCAGGCTACGATGCAGGCTGATCTCCCAGCCGTCGATCCCGGCTTCGCGATACGAAATACCGGCATCGGGTCGCAGGCGTCCGCCGAGCGCTGCCACCACCTTCGCGAAGCGGGAGTGGCCGGAGAGTGCGATACTTGCCTTGACGTCGTGGCGGGAGACCGACAACGCGATATGGACGTAATCTTTGTCCGACGCCCCGGCGGCCAGCGCCAGCCAGACTTCCGCACCGTCATCGGCGATCAGACTGGCAGAGGATAGCGGCACACCCTCGGCGAGCGCCGCCTCGCGCATGAACGCGCGCACCAGGTCGATACGCGCTGGATCAAGTGTCAATCGCAGTTCGCAGTGTCGCGAATGTATTGGCGATGTCATGGTCTCGACCGATCCTGAACCAGCGATCGGGCAGGAATACCCGAAGTTCCTAAAAGAGATCCCAACGAGAGGCGGGTCTTCGACCTTGTCGGCTATCGCTCAAGGAAATCTTGGCGATCACATGATTCATCCTGCGCAGCCAGCTTTCGGGTGGCAAGCACCCGCCAGTCCCTGCATCTCAACCGCATGAGATGGAGGATTGGAATGGATACATCGCACAACGCACTCGACGGCAAGGTCGCCATCGTCACCGGGGCAAGTTCAGGTATCGGGCGGGCC
>JAEZBA010000305.1 GCA_023430245.1 Pseudomonadota bacterium | reverse complement strand
GGTCACCAGCGGACAGGTGGCGTCGATCACCGGCAGGCTGCGGTCGGACGCTTCGCGCTCGACGTCCTTCGACACGCCATGCGCGCTGAAGATCGCCACCGCTCCGTCAGGAATTTCGGCGACGTTCTCGACGAAGCGCGCGCCTTTGGCCTTCAACGATTCGACCACGTATTTGTTGTGGACGATCTCGTGCCGCACGTAGACCGGCGGGCCGTATTTCTTCAACGCGCGCTCGACGATGTCGATCGCCCGCACGACGCCGGCGCAAAAACCGCGCGGCTGGGCCAGCACCACATTGAGCGGACGCAGTTGAGTCCGGGGAGTATCGTCGGGCTTACGCAAGTTGCACCTTGTCCTGCCTGATGTCCTTGCCCAACGCCTCGAAGGCCTTTGCAAGAATGCCGTTTGCATCCAGTCCGGCCCGCGCATACATCGCGGCCGGCGTGTCGTGATCGATGAAAATATCCGGAAGCACCATGCTGCGCACCTTGAGCCCGGCATCGAACGCGCCGTGTTCCGCAAGAGTCTGCAACACCAGAGATCCGAAGCCGCCGATTGAGCCTTCCTCGATCGTGATCAGCACCTCGTGGTTTTTCGCGAGCCGCAACACAAGGTCGGTGTCAAGCGGCTTGGCGAAACGCGCATCAGCGACCGTCGTGGTCAGGCCATGCGCCGCAAGCGCCTCGGCCGCTTTCATGCATTCGGCAAGCCGCGTGCCGTAAGATAGAAGCGCGATCGTGCTGCCCTCACGCAGCACCCTGCCCTTGCCGATCTCCAGCGGAATTCCGACCTCCGGCAGATCCACGCCGACACCATCGCCGCGCGGGTAACGCAGCCCCGACGGGGCATCGTCGAGGGCCGCCTGCGTCGCCACCATGTGGACGAGCTCGGCTTCGTCGGCCGCCGCCATCAGGACGAAATGCGGCAGACAGCCGAGATAGGCGATGTCGAACGAGCCGGCATGGGTGGGGCCGTCGGCGCCGACCAGGCCGGCGCGATCCATGACGAACCGGACCGGCAGTTTCTGGATTGCGACATCGTGCACCACCTGATCATAGGCGCGCTGCAGGAAGGTCGAATAGATCGCAACGAACGGCTTCAGCCCCTCGGTCGCGAGTCCCGCCGCGAATGTGACGCCGTGCTGCTCGGCAATTCCGACATCGAATGTCCGCTTCGGGAAAGACTTCTCGAAAATGTCGATACCGGTGCCCGAGGGCATGGCGGCGGTGATGGCGACGATCCGGTCGTCCTTCGCCGCTTCCTTGACCAGGCTGTCGCCGAACACCTTCGTATAGGACGGCGCGTTCGCCTTGGCCTTGGACTGACGCCCGGTAACCACGTCGAACTTGACCACGCCGTGATACTTGTCGGCAGCCGCCTCGGCGGGCGCGTAGCCCTTGCCCTTCTGCGTCACCACGTGAACCAGTATCGGTCCGAAGGTAGCGTCGCGCACGTTGCGCAGCACCGGCAGCAGATGATCGAGATTGTGCCCGTCGATCGGCCCCACATAGTAGAAGCCGAGTTCTTCAAACAGCGTCCCGCCGGTCACCATTCCCCGCGCATATTCCTCCGCGCGCGCCGCCTGATCATGCATGAACCGCGGCAGGTGCTTGGCGAATTGCTTGCCGATCTCCCGCAGCGACAAATAGGTGCGGCCCGAGATAAGGCGCGCGAGATAAGCCGACATCGCCCCGACCGGCGGCGCGATCGACATCTCGTTGTCGTTCAGGATCACGATCAGCCGCGAGTCCATGGCGCCGGCATTGTTCATGGCCTCATAGGCCATACCGGCGGACATCGCGCCGTCGCCGATCACCGCGACAACATTGTGCTTCGAACCCGCAAGATCGCGAGCCACCGCCATTCCCAAGCCGGCGGAAATTGAAGTAGAAGAATGCGCCGCGCCAAAACAGTCGTATTCGCTCTCGGCGCGTTTGGTGAAACCCGAAAGACCGCCACCCTGCCGCAAGGTGCGAATTCGGTCGCGCCGGCCGGTGAGGATTTTGTGAGGATAAGCCTGATGTCCGACGTCCCAGATCAACCGGTCCCGCGGGGTGTCGAAAACCGCGTGCAGCGCCACCGTCAATTCGACGACGCCCAGGCCGGCACCCAGATGACCGCCGGTTACGGCGACCGCGCTGATGGTCTCGGTCCGGAGCTCGTCCGCAACCTGGCGCAACTGGTCGTCGGGCAATTTCCGCAGATCGTCAGGGGTCGCAAATGCGTCCAGCAGTGGGGTCGCAGAAGCAGAAGCCATTATTGGAACACCTTCGGTCGCTTGCATGGGGGGATAACGCAGTAAAGGACGCTTGGCTGCAGCCCGATGAACAAAACCAGTGAATCACCGGTGAACCAAAAGCAAAAAGCATACCCATCAATCACTTGGAGCCAAACTGTGGCATTGGCAACCCAAACCGGCATGAAAGCTTTCTTTTCTGAGCATTTTGCCTAGCGAATGGCTGATTAGACCCCGTGAATAGGAATAAAGCCCCCTCCCTGATGGCGCGATTGACTGCGAAGTCGGTCGCGATCAGCATCCGTGCGCCCTGGATCACGATTATTGTCTTTGCGTTACTGACGCTTGGATCGGCGGTCTATACGGCCCGTAATTTCAATATCAACACCGATATCAGCAATCTGATCTCGCCTCATATCGACTGGCGACAGCGCGAAATCGCGCTTGAAAAGGCCTTTCCTGCACGAGTCCATACCATTCTGGCGGTGGTGAATGCGCCGACCCCGGAGCTGGCCTCGCTTGCCGCCGACCGCCTGACAGACCGTTTGAAGGAAAATCCCGGCCTGTTCCCGGAGGTGCGCCGGCCCGACGGCGGCGAATTCTTTGAGAAGAACGCGCTCCTTTTCCTGCCGGTCGAACAGCTCGGCCAGACGCTGGGGCGATTGCAGGAAGTCGCCCCCTTCGTGTCGATGCTGGCCCGCGATCCGAACTGGCGCGGATTGTCGCAGGCGACACAGGCGGCAATGATCGGCGTCCAAGGGGGACGATTGCCGCTCGATTCGCTCGCCCCGATTTTCGACCGCTTCTCGCAGACCTTCGAGGAGGCCCTCGCCGGGCGGCCGGCGACATTCTCCTGGCAGGAGATGCTCACCAACGAAAAGTCGAAACCGGGCGATCTGCGCAAGTTCGTCGATATCCTCCCGAAACTCGATTACAGCGCGCTGGAGCCTGGAAAGCAGGCAACCGATGCGGTCCGGCAGGCCGCGGCCGAGGCCAAACTCCGTGCGGATTACCAGGCGCGTGTTCGCCTGACCGGCTCGGTCCCGATCGCCGACGAGGAATTCGCCACCGTCAAGGAGGGCATGGTTCTTCACGGCATTGGTACGGTTTTCGTGGTGATGTTCATTCTCTGGCTCGCCCTCAAGTCGGGACGGATCATCCTCGCGGTCTTCCTCTCGCTGGCGGGCGGTCTCGCCATCACGGCAGCCCTGGGCTTC
>JAEZBA010000304.1 GCA_023430245.1 Pseudomonadota bacterium | reverse complement strand
AGGAGCAGCGCGGCCCCGGCAAGACCTGCGGATACGAAGCGAGACAGCACGCGACAATCGCCCATCGCAGGCATGGAGAGCCTCCTTTGATCTAGATCAAATCCATAACCGAAGGATGTTCGGTTATGGACCTATCGTCAAGCTGGATCGTGCGCGCCTCGCTGATTTCATTTCGGGCAGCCTGCTCGTGTTTGCGCTGCAAAAAGGTGCAGCTACGTGCGACCCACAGCGATTGGTCGGAGCCGTAACTCCGGGAATCGGCGGTATGACGGGACAAACCTCGCTCGATCGCCAAGCCGGACAGCGTCCGCCGCAGGCCACCAACCCTGACCTCGGGATGCTGCGTTGCGGCGAGAACGGCGCACTCAGCCCGGCGCGGTCAAAACCGAACTATATTCGATTTAGACTGGCGCGATCCAAACGACTGCTCTAACCTTGGTCCAAACAAAAACTCTCAGCGCAACCTACAGGAGACCGTGAATGGGCAAGCTTCGTCATGTCGCCATCCAGGTGCCAGACCTGGAAAAAGCCGCCGCTTTCTATGAAGGCGTATTCGAGCTCAAGCGCGTCAGCCAGGTCGAGAGCCCAATCGGCAACGCAATCTCATTGTCCGACGGGGTGATGAACCTAACCCTTCTGCACTTTCCCGAAGGCACCAAGGGCGGCAAAGGCGGACCCGACTGGGCCGGTCTGCATCACATTGGTTTCGTTGTCGACGACGAAGCCAAGACCGCCGACAAGATCAAGCAACATGGCGGCGAGTTCTTCATGCAATTGCCAAGCTATCCGGGCGTCGACGCCGAGAAGAAATTCAAGGACGTCAACGGCATCGTATTCGACGTCGCCCAGCACGACTGGCGGCAGGGCTAATCGCCAATGCGCATCGTTGCGGTCCATGAGCGGACGGTTCCGCTTTCGGCCGCAAGCCGCAATGCGAGCATCAGCTTCGATGCGATGACGGCGAGCGCGCTCGCCATCGTCACCGATGTGGTGGTGGACGGACGGCCGCTGACCGGGATCGCCTTCGACTCGGTCGGCCGCTACGGTCATGGCGGATTGCTGCGCGAGCGTTTTATTCCGCGGTTGCTGTCAGCCAGCCCCGACGACTATTCCGACGGCGATGGCGGGATCGATCCGGATCGAATCTGGACCATCGTGATGCGCAACGAAAAACCGGGGGGACACGGCGAACGCTCCGGCGCCGTCGGCCTTATCGACGCTGCAGTCTTTGACCTTGCTGCCAAGCAGGCCGGCCTGCCGCTATGGGCCTATCTGGCGCGGCGCTACGGACATGCTCCGGCGAATGCAGTCGATATTTATGCGAGCGGCGGCCATTATCGCGTGGATGACGATATCGGTCAGCTGCGCGAGGAGATCCGCCGGGCGATGGCGCGCGGACACCGCCGCTTCAAAATCAAGATCGGCGGCATCGCGCTGGCGGACGATGTGCGCCGGATCGAATCAGTGCTGGCGACCCTCGAGCCGGGCATGTCGCTCGCTGTCGACGGCAACGGTACATTCTCGCGGGAAACCGCTCTTGCTTATGGCGAAGCGCTAGCCATGCATCCGCTTGCCTGGATCGAGGAGCCGGTGCATCCACTGGATTACGACCTGCATCGCGAACTGGCAGAGCAATTCCCGTCCCCGATCGCTACCGGCGAAAATCTGTTCTCCGCCGACGATGCGCGCAATCTCCTCCGCTACGGCGGCCTGCGACCGGACCGCGACATCCTGCAATTCGACATCTCGCTCAGCTACGGCATCGTGGAGTATCGGCGCATCCTCGAAGCGATGGCAGATCATGGATGGAGCCGCATGCAATGCGCGCCGCATGCGGGGCACCTGCTCGCCATGCATGTCGTCGCCGGATTGGGCCTCGGTCTCGCCGAAACCGCGATCGACGAGGCCGGTTTGTTCGGCAAGCTGACGGCGGAGATCCCGATCGCGGACGGGCGCGCCAGGCTACCAGATCACCCGGGAACGGGACTGGACGCTTCGCCGGCATTCACGGACATCTTCGCTGGCTTGCTGCAATAACCAGACGAGACAGAGCTGATTTGGAAAGACACAGGACTTCAGGCATGAACCAGTTGATGGGCGAAACAAACGGCGTCGACGTCCCGGTCTCCGCGGACGATATCCGCGCACTGGTGCGGCCCGATCACGTGCATCGCCGCGCCTATGCCGATCCCGAGATCTTTGCGCTTGAGCAGAGCCGCATCTTCGGCCGGCTCTGGATCTATGTTGCGCACGAGAGCCAGCTCAAGAATCCGGGCGACTTCATCCGCACACGGCTCTCCAAATACGAAGTGCTGGTGACGCGGCACCACGACGGCAACATTTACGTGCTGCACAATCGCTGTCCGCATCGCGGTGCCAGGCTCTGCATGGTCGACCATGGATCGAACCGCGCATTCAGCTGTCCCTATCACGCCTGGGTGTTCCGGCCCGACGGCACCCTGGCATCCGTTCCGCATCCGAAAAGCTATCCGGCCGGTTTCGACATCGCCGACCCGCAGAACCACATGCAGCGGGTCGCCAACGTGCAGAGCTATCGCGGCTTTGTTTTTGCAAATCTGTCGGACAATCCTCCCCCGCTCGTCGAGCATCTCGGACCGATGACCGACGTCATCGATAACCTGGTCGACCGGGCACCGGACGGAGAGGTCGAGATCGCCGATTCCAGCTTCTCGCTGGAATATAATGGGAACTGGAAATTGCATCTCGAGAATGCCGCTGACATCTTCCACCCCACCTTCGTGCACTTATCGTCGGTGATGCCCGCCCGACGCGCGCCGGCCAATGCCTCGATCCTCGATCAGGATCAGACCCGCGAGATGCTGCTCGCCAACGGCTTCGGTTTCAAGGAGTGGGAAGGCATCCAGCTCAGCGGTCTGGATAGCGGCCACACATACATGACGGCATTCTACGACAGTGGCGTGCTGTCGCGGCGGAGCGAGGATCCGGTTGCGGTCGAATACCGGCGGCTGCTCGTTGAAAAGCTCGGCGACGAGCGCGCCGCAAAAGTCGTCGGCATGAACCGCTTCAACAACATTATCTATCCGAACCTGATCATCAACGCCCAGTATCAGCAGATGCG
>JAEZBA010000289.1 GCA_023430245.1 Pseudomonadota bacterium | reverse complement strand
ATTCTCTGGTTGCTGGGCGTTCCGCTCAGTCTGATCATCGTGCTTGCGCTGCTTGGCGTGTTCTAAGCGCGCTCAAATATCTTCAACGTCAGAAACAAAAGGCCCGCATCACGCGGGCCTTTTTTGTTGTCCGCGATCTGCGCAAGCGCCCACTTCATCCGTGAAAGACAACCATGCTCGATCTCGCCAAATGGTTCCGTGCGCCGGAAGAAAAATCCTCGCGCACGGCTCAACTGATCGCGATGCAGTCGCAGGCGCGCGCGCGCTGGACGCCGCGCGACATCGCGGCATTGGCACGCGAAGGCTATATGAAGAACGCGATCGTGCACCGCGCGGTGCGGCTGGTGGCGGAGACGGTGGCGTCGGTCACCTGGCTCGCTTACGAGGAGACCGCCGAACACGAGATGCATCCGCTGCTCGCGCTGATGGCGCGACCCAATCCGCGACAGGACGGCGCAGCGTTTCTGGAAAGCGTGGTCGCGCATCTGCAGCTCGCCGGCAACGCCTATATCGAGGCGGTGACGCTCGACGGCCGGCCGCGCGAACTTTATGCGCTGCGGCCCGATCGCATGCGGGTGGTGCCGGGCAGCGACGGATGGCCGGAGGCGTACGAGTACCATGTCGCCGGACGCAGTCTGCGGTTCGAACAGGCGCAGACGGTGCCGCCGATCCTGCATCTCACGCATTTCCACCCGCTCGACGATCACTACGGCTTCGCGCCGCTGGAAGCGGCCGGCATCGCGGTCGACACGCATAACGCCGCGGCGGCCTGGAACAAGTCGCTGCTCGACAATGCGGCGCGGCCTTCCGGCGCACTGGTCTATTCGGGGCCGGAAGCGTCGGTGCTGGCGGACGGGCAATACGAGCGGCTGAAGCACGAACTCGAACGCGAGTATCAGGGCGCCAAGAATGCCGGGCGGCCA
Organism: Pseudomonadota bacterium; assembly: GCA_023430245.1. Taxonomy (GTDB): domain Bacteria; phylum Pseudomonadota; class Alphaproteobacteria; order Rhizobiales; family Xanthobacteraceae; genus Pseudorhodoplanes. Next base: position 7,409 of record JAEZBA010000289.1, on the reverse strand, counting down.
CTGCTGCTGGAAGGCGGCCTCGACTGGAAGGCGATGTCGCTGTCGCCCAAGGACATGGATTTCCTCGACGCCAAGCACAATGCCGCGCGCGAGATCGCGCTGTGCTTCGGCGTACCGCCGATGCTGCTCGGCATTCCTGGTGACAACACCTATGCGAATTTCCAGGAGGCGAACCGCGCCTTCTTCCGCGGCACGGTGCTGCCGCTGGCAGGCCGCATCGGCACGGCGCTGTCGCAATGGCTGGCGCCGGCCTTTGGTGGCAACGTACGGCTCGCAATCGACACCGACCGGATCGAAGCGCTGTCGGCGGATCGCGCAGCGCTATGGGCGCGGGTGACGGCGGCGCCGTTCCTGACGCTGAACGAGAAGCGGATCGCGGTGGGTTACGCGCCGGTCGAGGGCGGGGATTCGCTTTCCTGATCCCTCACCCGCGAAGCGGGGGAGGGCGGCCGCGCGTCAGCGCGGCGGGTGGGGGCGCGTGTTACAGAACCCCACCCGGCTGCTCGCTGCGCTCGCATCCACCCTCCCCTAAGGGGAGGGATAAGGAAGCACCATGCCCGACCTGACCCGCATCTTTGCCGAGCGCGGCGATCTCGCGCACCTGGCGCTGTTCCTGTGGGCGGCGGGCGCGAGCGCATCGCTGATCTTCGTGTTGCGCGAATACGCCGCCGCGATGCGGCGCTTCGACGATTTCGTGCGCGAGCTGTCGCGCTTCAACAGAAAGTTCGGAGGCCGCTGATGGATAGTCTGCATTCGGTGATGCGCTCGTTGCACCCGGCGCCCAAGCGCAAGAACGATCGCAAACGCGACCACCTGACTGTGTTTCGCGAATTTCTGTCGCATCTCGACCGCGTGTCGAAGCAAAACGCCGCGCGCGATGCGAAGGCCGTGCGCAAGGCGAAACGTTCGGCGGGACGCAAGGGCCAGTCGTAACAGCAACCGATTGTCGTCCCCGCGAAAGCGGGGACCCATAGCCACATTCGGTGGTTATGGGTCCCGGCTCGCGCTGCGCGCAGCCAGGTTTACGCAGGCTGCGTGGACTGGCTGCGCGCGCAGCTTGGCCGGGACGACGCATGGAGTTTTCATGCTCGCACCCAACACCAACAACACCCCGTCCCAGCCGCGCGCGGCGATTCTCCCCGACGGCAGCGTCGAGGGTTACGCCAGTTTGTTCGGCGAGATCGACCAGGCGCGCGACATGGTGATGCCGGGCGCGTTCGCCCAGACTCTGCGACTGCGCGGCGTGCGCCGGATTCCGATGCTGTTCCAGCACGATCCGGCCGAGCCGATCGGCATCTGGCAGGAGATCACCGAAGACTGGCGCGGCCTGCGCGTATGCGGCCGGCTCATTCCCGACGTGACGCGGGCGCGCGAATTGCTGGCGCTGCTGCGCGAAGGCGCGGCCGACGGATTGTCGATCGGCTTCAAGACCGTCAAGGCGCATGTCGATCCGAAGTCGCGCGTGCGCAAGCTCGATCAGATCGACCTGTGGGAAATCTCGATCGTGACCTTTCCGTTGCTTCCGGGGGCGCGCGTCAGGGCGGTGCCGGAAGCGCGCGCCCGCGCGGTGAAGGAGGCGAAGCCCCCGTTCGCTCCGCCCGCGCGGGCGCGCATGCCTTTGGTGGTCGATCCGAAGGCGCGGCGGCGCGTGCTGTATCAGCGCGCGGTGTGACGCGATGCATGCGCTCGATGGGCTGCGGTCGGAGTTGCTCCGGCTGAAATGGCATGTGGCGGCGTTGCGCTTTCAACTCGCGCTGCGCAAGCATGCGATGGCGCTGAAGGCCGGATTCAATCCGGATCAGCCGCGGGATGAGCTGGGCCAGTGGACGGACGCAGGGGGAGGAGACGCGGATGGCGATGAGGCCCCGAACAGCGAAGCGATAGACGCCGGCTTCGGTGACGTCGACGCGACCGACTTATCGGACGCGCGCCGGCGCCCGCCGAACTTGCCGCCCATCGAGACCGTGAGCAACATTCCGGCGAGTCAGCCAAACACGCAGCAGGACCGCAATTATATCGCCCAACAGGTGGCGCGGAATGCCCGGCTCGCGAGCGAATATCTGTCCGAGATCGCCGCGTCAGCAAGCCACTGGCTTAACGAAAAATACTGGGAGATCAGGGCGTTCCAGGATGCGCCGAAGAGCCTCGGCGAATAACACGACGGTGTTTTTCAGGCAGACAAACGCGGCTATGATGTGCATCACATTGTCGAGCAGACCCAGGCGCGCAATGATAATTTCCCCGACAGCTTGATCAACAGAGCGGACAATCTTGTGCTGATCCCGCGCTACAGGCACTGGCAGATCAATTCATGGTATCAGACGCCCAACGAAACGTACGGCCTTCTAACCCCACGGGAGTATCTGCAGGGTAAAAGTTGGGACGAGAAGCGATATATTGGGTTAAGGGCCCTGCGCGATGTCGGAGTGCTCAAACCATGAAACGGGTCAAGCTCTCCGATATGACCACTGAACAACTGGTGCAGTTGTTCGCTGACCTTGCTGTTCAGCAAGACGCAGCGCTCCTTTACCGCGCGCAGCGAGAGGTCAATAGGATTTTTTGGAGGTTGGAGGAGATCAAGAGCGAGCTGAAGGCCAGGCCTGGCGACCAACGCTTCGCGTTGCTGCCGCTTTACGAGCACAAGAATATGCAGGTTCGCGTGAAGGCGGCGAAGGCGACTCTGGCGATTGCGCCGGAGGCCGCGCGGGCGCAGCTTGAGGCGATCAGGGCGTCGGGCTGGCAGCCTCAAGCGCTGGATGCAGGTATGTCGCTCGGGGAGCTGGATCGCGGTGTTTACAAACCGAAATAGGTGAATGTTGCGCGATGTCAGAGTGCTCAAACGATGAAGCGCGTCAAACTCTGCGATATGACCACCGAAAGACTGGTTCAGTTGTTCGCCGACCTCGCTGTCCAGCAGGACGCAGCGCTTCTCTACCGCGCGCAACAAGAGGTTAATAAGATTTTTTGGAAGCTGGAGGAGATCGAGAGCGAGCTGAAATCCCGTCCCGGCGATCAACGGTCCGCGCTGCCTCTGTTCAATCACAAGAATATGCAGGTTAGCGTGAAGGCGGCGAAAGCGACACTGGCAATTGCGCCGGAGGCCGCGCGGGCGCAGCTGGAAGCGATCAGGGCGTCGGGCTGGCAACCGCAGGCAGCCGACGCCGAAATGTCTCTTTTTGCGCTTGAAAACGGTGTTTACAAGCCCAAGTAAGCGGACTTCGTGCCATGTTTCCAAAAGATGACGAGCAAGCGAATGCGTGGGGCTACTTTTACGAACGAGTCAGCAATGTGCTGCGGGCCTTCGGAACCGAAAACCATTTCGGTGAGGGAGATTACCTCGTTGTTGACGACAACTATGGCTGGCCAGAGACCCATATTGAAGTTCACACTCTGAGAATGCTTGCTCCCGACATCATTTCCCGGCTTCAATCTCTGTTACATGAGCGCAGCGTCTGGCAAATCTCCGTTGCGGTCCATGTCCCAGGCACGAAGCCCGATTGGCCAGTCATGGGCCTTACGATCAGGCGGCATGAAATCGTCGACGGTCTACGGCGCAATTATTTTCCCGAGCCGTATCGGAACTTTCACTACAAAGGCAGCAGACCCGGAACGGAAGAAGACTAGGACGCGAAATGATAGCGGTCTGACAGGGGTCGATGGAGTGGGCGATCAATGATTGATTTTGCGCGAACGCGTAAGCGGTCGCGCAACGGTCGCCCTCAACAAAACGCACACGTATCCAGCGCGTCGCGCGAGCCCGGATAGATGTAGCGCGGCGCGGTGTTGCTGCGCGGCGGTGTGTATCGCGGGGTATAGGTGCGCGGCATATAGGTCCGCGGTCTGCGCTGCTGTGCGCTGAAGTCCTGCGCCGGCCGCGCGACCGTATTGGACGCAACTGCGCCGGCAATGATGCCGGCGCCGGGATGCGCCTTCGCTGCGTCCGGCGCGGCTAAGCCCGCGGCAGGCGCCATGAAGCCCGCCGATCCCGTCGCGACCAGGGCGGCGATGAGCGCTGTTGTGGTTCGCATGAAACGTCGCATTCCGGCTGTCTGCGCTCGGCGCCTAGCAATAGGCGCAGGTCAGCAGCGAATCCTGCGTCGTGGGATCGCCAAAATGTCGGTAGTCGGTATAGGCGTTGCTGCCATAGCCGTAGCTCGGCGGCGTCACCACCACACGCGGCCGGTAGACCGGCGGCGCCGCGAAAACCGGAGGCGGCGTGTAGGCCGGCGGCGCATAGGCGCGCGGCTGATTCATATAGCCACCGTAATACTGAGCCTGCGCCGTGTCCGGTGCCGCCATCGCGATGGCGCCAAGGGCTGCGGCGGTGACGGCGAAGGTTAAAATCTTATACATCTGACGTCCTTGATCGAGAACCCGGCGGACCGGCCGGGCGATACCCTTACCAACACTTGGTAGCGCCAATCTTACGCGCCCAGCGGTCATCACAATAAGGTGTGCGATTTCTGAACAGTCCGTTCGCGTCGCCCACCGTCCGGTGCGGTCGCGGCCGGTCACGCCGTTGCCGCGCGCGAGGCCTTCGCCCCGCGCGCTTTTTCTTGTCCAATCACCAGGAGATCCCAATGGACCTTTCGCACCACGACCTCGAGACCAAGGCCGGCTTCGCGCCGGACATTCGGCCGGAAACGCATGTCACCCATGCCGAGCTGATGCGCACCTTCGACGCCTTCAAGGCGGCCAATGACGAGCGCATCGCCTCGATCGAGCGGCGCTCGGCGGATGTGCTGCATGAAGAGAAGGTGGCGCGTATCGATGCCGCGCTCGACGCGCAGACCCGCCGTCTCGACGAATTGTCGCTGAAATCGGTGCGGCCGCAGCTCGGGATCGAAACCGGCCTGCGCAGCGCCTCGGCGCACGCGCACAAGGCCGCGTTCGAGGCTTATATCCGCTCCGGCGAAAGCACCGGGCTTCGCGCGCTGGAAGTGAAAGCCATGTCGGCCGGCACGCCCGCCGATGGCGGCTATCTGGTGCCGGACGAGGTCGAGCGCGAAATCGGCAAGCGGCTCGCCGCGATCTCGCCGATCCGCGCCATTGCGTCGGTGCGCGAGATTTCCGGCAATGTGTACAAGAAGCCGTTCATGACCGCGGGCCCCGCGACCGGCTGGGTTGCGGAGACCGCATCGCGGCCGACCACCAATTCGTCGGTGCTGGACGAATTGTCGTTTCCCGCGGCGGAACTTTACGCGATGCCGGCGGCGACGCCGGTGCTGCTGGAGGACGCAGCCGTCAATCTCGACGAATGGATCGCGGCCGAAGTCGAGCAGGTGTTCGCGGTGCAGGAGGGCGCGGCCTTCGTCAATGGCGACGGCGCCAACAAGCCGAAGGGCTTCATGCAATATACCAAGGTCGCGGACGCGTCCTGGTCCTGGGGCAATATCGGCTTCATCGAGACCGGCGAGAGCGGCGGCTTCCCCGAGGACGGGCCGGCCGATCCGCTGATCGATCTGGTCTATGCGCTGAAGGCGGGCTACCGGCAGAACGCGCATTTCGTGATGAACCGCAAGACGCAGTCGGCGATCCGCAAGCTGAAGGATGCCGACGACAATTATCTGTGGCCGCCGCCGGCGCAGGTCGGCGGCCGGGCAGGGCTCTTGACGTTTCCGGTGGTCGAAGCCGAGGAGATGCCCGATATCGCCGCCGACAGCTACTCGATCGCATTCGGCGATTTCAACCGCGGTTATCTCGTGGTCGACCGCCAGGGCGTGCGGGTGCTGCGCGATCCTTACTCCGCCAAGCCCTATGTGCTGTTCTACACGACAAAGCGCGTCGGCGGCGGCGTGCAGGATTTTGATGCGATCAAGCTATTGAAGTTCTCCGGGGCGTAGCGTCCGTGCCGACCCATCATCCGTTCATTCCCGCGCAAGCGGGAATCCAGAAAGTCTGGGTCCCCGCTTTCGCGGGGCCCAGCGGAGAATGGATTCCGGCAAGATCGCACAACCCGTCACAACGACGTGAAAGCGGAGCGCGCGCGGCCTCTCTACATCGCTGGCAATCCAATGGAGGTTGCCATGCGCGTCTATGCTCTTTCGGTCCTGGCGGTCGTGATCCTCGCCGGCGCGGGCTATGCGGGCCTGAGCCGGATCCAGCAATCCACGGCCGATGCCTTTACCACCGGTTCGGCCCGGTTGGACTGGCAGGAGCAGTCCAACTTCTATGGCTTCCAGGTGCCGCCACCGAAGGGCGCCGAGAAGCCGTAACGTCTTTTCGAGGCGGCAGGAGTCCGGCGCGGCGGTAAAGTCGCGGGCGAACGACTCATGCAAGCCTGACATTGCTGCCTTGCCGTCACGCGGACGTGAGCAGGCGAAACGCGCGCGGCGCACCTATATGCGCTGCAACAAGAAGAAGATTGGAGATTGGATATGCGCGTTTTGAATCTGAAAATAATCGTTGCATCAGTGCTGACGCTGGCCGTGCTGGCCGGCGGCGCCTACTCGGTTGCCCGCTCGGTCAAGAACCCGGATGCGCCCGGTACCTACGCGGCCCATACGACCGGCGCCGCCGCTCGTGTCGACCGCATCGACTGGTCCGACCGGGTCAATGCCGGATTCGACGAATAGACTGGCGCTAGAAGCGCTGGCGAATTCCTGCGGTCAGATACTGAGTGCCGCCGCGGTTGCCCTTAAACCACGACCCGTACACCGGAACGTCATCGTCCCACCATTTGCCTCCGCCCGAACGATGGTGCAGCCGAATGACCAGTTCCGTGTTCGGCACGTCGGGAGCGGCGAACGTAATTTCCGGCGCGAGGTAGTGCAGCAGACGCGAGGAGACGTTGCCTGACGTCAGCGCAATCTCATGCTCCGTCGCACTGGAGGCGTAGTTGAGCCCTGTTGAAATCGCGATACTGGTACGGACGAGGCTGTTCCAGGGGAAATAGCTCCAGCGGCCATACAGGGCGACCCAGCCTTCGGTTTGATGCAGCGATCCGAAGCGCTGTCCGACGCCAGCCTCGAACTCAATAGAGGCGACTTCCGCGTTGCCGAGCACGCGGTACGACAGGGCGCCGCCAGCGAACCAGCTATCGCCGAAGTTATATCTCCAGGGCGGCGCGTAGGACGGATTTTCTCCGATGCCGAAGACTCGATCCATGTCGGTGGTGAGTTGCGGACCGATCAGCAGCGTGGCCGCGCAGCGCCCGCCGCAACCGAAAGCGCCGCCGGGCGGGGGCTGCGTTGGTGTGATGACAACTGGGTCTCGCCGAGGAGCAACGACATCGGCGGCCGACGCCCAATCCGGCGTCGCGCCAAAGCAGCGGAGCAAGCTCGCGAGCCCGCATATATGGCCCCGCATTCCCACCTGCATGCGGTCCCCCCGGACGCGCGATGTCGTCAGCGGTTCACGAGCAACGCGCAGAGCAAATTGCGGATTGCCACTGACGCAAGGCTAACAAA